>DOMD01000014.1 GCA_003510525.1 Candidatus Omnitrophota bacterium | reverse complement strand
AACCATGGCCCCTCGGCAGGAGCGTCTTTAGAACATCCCCACACCCAGTTGATTGCCCTGCCGATGATTCCTAAAAATGTGCAGGAAGAGCTGGAGGGGGCCTTTGAATATTTTGAATACCGGGAGCGCTGTGTTTTTTGTGATATGCTGCGCCAGGAGTTACAGGAAAAGGAAAGGATTATCTTTGAGAACAAATATTTTCTGGCCTTTTGTCCTTATGTTTCCAGGTTCGCCTTTGAGGTTTGGATAACCCCCAAGAAACATCAGGACGCCTTTTGCCAGATGAACCAGGAACAAATCCAGGAATTAGCCAAGATATTAAAAGCAGTGCTGGCGCGGGTTAATGAGGTTTTATTCCGCCCGGCGTATAATTTTATCATTTACACTTCACCTTTAAATGTGGAACACAAAGAAGGATACCACTGGCATATTGAAATAATGCCTAAGCTTACCCGGGTCGCCGGTTTCGAGTGGGGCACAGGTTTTTACATCGTCCCCACCCCCCCGGAGTTAGCGGCAAAATATTTAAAAGGATAACGTATAGCGCGGGGCGGACAACAAGTTTAAGTTTTCTTGTTCTATGCGCTAAATAATAGGAGGTAAATAAAATGGTAGTGGCCACCGAGCATCCTTATGTTATAAAAAATAAGAAAATAATTGGAGGAGAACCCGTAATTAAAGGAACAAGAACTCCGATTAGGGCGATAGCAGAGTGGTGGAAATTCGGCGCCGCGCCGGAAGAAATTAAAGAAAATCTTCCGCATTTAACTTTAGCTCAAATATTTGATGCTTTAAGTTACTATGATGACCACCGTAAAGAGATAGAAGCCTATATTACCCGGAATAATAATCTTCCGGTTAATGGAATAAATGAAAACATAAAATATTAATCGTGGTTAGTAAACAGGAGGTAATAAAATGGCGGTAAAAGTTGGAATTAACGGTTTTGGCAGGATTGGGAGATTGGTGTATCGGGCGGGGCTTAATAATAAGAATATTGAGTTTGTGGCGGTAAATGACCTGCCGGTGGGCACAAAAACCCTGGCCCATCTTTTAAAATATGATTCTACTTTTGGGACATTAAAAGATGAGGTCAAAGCCACTGATACCTCCCTGATTGTCAACGGCAAAGAGCTTAAAATTATAAGTTATAAATCTCCGGCTGAGATCCCCTGGAAAGCCTTGGGGGTGGATATAGTGGTTGAGTCTACTGGACTTTTTACTGAAAAAGAGAAGGCCCAGGGGCATCTGGCAGGCGGGGCCAAGAAGGTCATTATATCCGCTCCGGCCAAGGATGAGGATGTAACTATTGTTATGGGCGTGAACGAGAATATGTATGACCCCAAGAAACATACCATTATCTCTAATGCCTCCTGCACCACCAATTGCCTGGCCCCGCTGGCTAAGGTTTTGTTGGATAACTTTGGTATTAAACACGGCCTGATGACTACGATACATTCCTATACCAACGACCAGAAGATCCTGGACCTGCCGCATAAGGATTTAAGAAGGGCGCGAGCCGCGGCAGTCTCCATGATTCCTACTTCAACCGGTGCCGCCAAGGCTATTGGCTCGGTTCTACCCCAACTCAAAGGCAAGATGGATGGTTATGCCATGCGCGTTCCCACCCCAGATGTCTCAATTACTGATTTGACCTGCGAATTGGAAAAAGCCACCACTATCACCGAAATTAACGCCGCCTTCAAAAAGGCCGCTGACGGAGCGATGAGTCATATCCTCGAATATTCCGACGCGCCTTTAGTCTCCAGTGATTTTGTCGGAAATCCCAAATCCTGTATCTTTGACCCGGAGTTGACTAAGGTTATTGACGGAAACTTTGTCAAGGTCTTGGGCTGGTATGATAACGAATGGGGCTACAGTAACCGGGTTGTGGACTTGATCGAATTTATCGCCCAAAAAGGCCTATAAATAGCGACGAGGGAAGAATGGCAAAGTTAACTGTTAAAGACTTGGAGCTTAAAGACAAAAAGGTTTTACTTAGGTGCGATTTTAACGTGCCTCAGGATGAAAACTTAAATATTACCGATGATACCCGGATTCGGGCTTCTTTGGCCACCATAAAGTATATTTTAAGCCAAAGCCCTAAAAAGCTTATTTTGATCAGCCATTTAGGCCGGCCGGACGGTAAAGCGACGGCCAAATACAGCCTCAAGCCGGTGGCCTTAAGGTTAAAGGAGCTTCTGGGGCAAGAGGTAAGAATGCTTGCTGACTGCGTGGGTGAAACAGTCAAGAAGGATATTGAGAGCGCTAAGGAAACCCTGATTTTGTTGGAGAATTCGCGCTTTCATCCCGAAGAGGAAAAGAATGATCCGGAGTTCTCCCGAGCCTTGGCCGGCCTGGCTGAGGTCTTTGTGAATGATGCCTTTGGCACTGCCCATCGGGCCCACGGCTCAACCGAGGGGGTAACCCATTATCTTAAATCAGCTTCCGGGTTACTCTTGGAAAAAGAAATCAATTACTTAGGCGGCGCGTTAGAAAAACCTAAAAAGCCCTTCATTGTGATCTTAGGCGGGGCCAAGGTTTCGGATAAAATTACGGTGATTGAAAATCTCCTGCCCAAGGCCGATGAGATTATTATCGGCGGGGGGATGTGTTATACCTTTTTAAAAGCCCAAGGACGGCAAATAGGCAATTCAAAGTTAGAAAAAGATAAAATTGATCTGGCCCGGGATATTTTAGCCCAGGCTAAGAAACAAAATGTAAAGATTTCCCTGCCGATTGATAATATAGTTACGGATAAAATAGGTGAAGGCTCAAANNCCAAAGACAATAGAGAGCTATTGCGCGGATTTAAGAGGAGCCCAGACTATTCTTTGGAACGGTCCCCTGGGGATATTTGAAATTGACGCCTTTGCCAACGGGACTAAGAAGGTAGCGGAATGTATCTCTAAGTTAAAAGCAATTACCATTATTGGCGGCGGAGATACCGCCGCGGCCGTTAGTAAATTCGGCTTGGAAGACAAAATGACCCATGTCTCTACCGGCGGCGGAGCCTCTTTGGAGTTCCTGGAAGGTAAAACACTCCCCGGGATTGCGGCTCTTACGGAGAGATAATCTGTTGATATTAGCGTCATAAATGACGCCGCTACGAAATGTATTTATGTAATCTCCAGCAGTAGCGGCGCGATTTATCGCGCGAAGTGAGATGCGATTCATCACACATGCGTAAACCTATAATTGCCGGAAACTGGAAGATGTATAAAACCCTGAAAGAGGCTGAGGAGTTAGTCGGCTCTTTAAAAAGGCAGGTATATGATGTCACTGACGTGGATATTGTAGTCTGTCCGCCTTTTACCGCGCTGAGCTATGTGGCGGATATGCTTGAGGATGGCAATATTGCTTTAGGCGCCCAGGATACGCACTGGGAAGAAGAGGGAGCCTGGACTGGCGAGGTTTCAGCCGGGATGCTTAAAGACGCCGGTTGTCTTTATGTGATTATCGGCCATTCCGAGCGCCGGCAGTTTTTCGGCGAGAGTGATGAGTGGGTAAATAAAAAAATCAAGGCGGCTTTAAAAAACAGCCTTATTCCTATTGTCTGTGTGGGTGAAAATCTGAGCCAAAG
>DOMD01000118.1 GCA_003510525.1 Candidatus Omnitrophota bacterium | reverse complement strand
AAGGCCAAACATCCGGATGAATTCAGGAACTTGTAACCGCGGAATCGCGGTCGCAAAGACGCAAAAAATTGCTAACAAAACCCTCCGTAGACCTACGCGGTATACACAGGTTGCATTATGAAAATTAAAGGTGAAGCGGTTTTATTAGGCGATAATATCAACACCGATTTTATAATCTCGGGCCGGTATAAGTTTTCCATTACCGATATGAAGGAGTTGGCCAAGCATATCATGGAGGACATAGACCCGGAGTTCCCCAAGAAATTAAAGCCCGGAATTTCCATAATCGTAGCCGGTGAGAATTTTGGAATGGGATCATCGCGCGAGCAGGCTCCTCTAGTCATCAAGGAGTCGGGAATTGTGTGCGTGGTGGCCAAGTCTTTTGCCCGGATTTTTTACCGTAACGGTTTCAATATCGGCCTTCCTCTTATTCAGGCGGATACCTCTAAGATAAAAGAAGGAGACGCGCTCCTTGTTGATATAGATAATTCTCTTCTGGAAGACGCGAACCAGAAGCTTAAACTCAAGATAGAGCCGCTATCGCCGGTGATGCAAAAACTGCTTGCCGACGGCGGAATCGTCAATCACCTGAAGAAGCATCAGGGTAAGTTGGAGTTATAGAGTCTATTGAGTTCATTGAGTTTATCGAGTTAAATCGAAAATAACTCAACAAACTCAACAGACTCAATAAACTAAAAATGTCATATAAAATAACCCTGATTCCCGGAGACGGGATCGGCCCGGAGGTGGCGAGAGCGGCCAGGCAATGTCTGGAGGCAACCGGGATAAAGTTTGAATGGGAAGAGGTTATCGCCGGAAGCCTGGCGATTAAAAAATTCGGCACCCCTTTGCCGGAGTATGTTTTAAAATCCGTCCGTAAAAATAGGATTGCCCTCAAGGGCCCGATTATAACCCCTATCGGGACAGGTTTTCGCTCGGTTAATGTGGCGTTGCGCCAGGAGTTGAATCTTTTTGCCTGTCTTCGTCCGGCCAAGTCTATTCCGGGAGTGAAATCACCGTATTCGAATATTGATTTGGTGATAGTCCGGGAGAATACGGAAGACCTTTACGCCGGGATTGAATTTGAAGAGGGGAAGAAAGAAACCGTCCAGCTCATCAATATTCTTCAAAAGCTTCAACCTAAGAAGATACTGAAATGTTCCGCGATATCCATTAAACCTATTTCAGTAACTGCCACTATGCGCGTAGTGAGATTTGCTTTTGAGTATGCCTTAAAGAATAAACGCAAGAAGGTAACCGCGGTGCATAAGGCCAATATAATGAAGTTTAGTGATGGATTGTTTTTATCCATTGCCAGAAAAATAGCTAAAGAATACGCCGGTAAAATTGAATTTAATGATTGCCTGGTGGATAATCTCTCCATGCAGTTAGTTAAGAATCCTCAGGATTTCGATCTCCTGGTTTTACCTAATCTTTACGGAGACATAATTTCTGACCTTTGCGCCGGTTTAATCGGAGGTTTAGGCATTGCCCCGGGAGCTAATATCGGAAAAGGGATCGCCTGTTTTGAGGCCGTGCACGGCTCGGCCCCAAAATATGCCGGACTGAATAAGGTTAATCCCACGGCAATGATCCTTTCCGGGGTTTTGATGCTTAGATACCTGGGGGAAGAAAAAGCGGCCGCCCGGCTGGAGGCAGCCACGCGCCAGGTAATCGCCCAGGGCAAATTTGTAACTTATGACTTAAAAGAGCGGCGGGATGACCCCGCGGCAGTGGGCACCCGGGAAATGGCTGAGGCGATATGCAAAAGATTGCGATAATCGGAGCCGGGAATGTCGGCGGCCAGATAGCGGCGTTTTTGATTAAAGAAGGCCCGGTTGATGTATTACTCTTGGATGTGGTAAAGGGGCTGGCCAAGGGAAAGGCCCTGGATTTAGAAGATTGCGCCAGCGTGTTAAAGCAGGACTGCGTTATTAAAGGAAGCGAAGACTTTTCTCTTTTAAAGGACAGGGATATAATTGTCCTTACTGCCGGGATGAGCCGCAAACCGGGAATGAGCCGGGATGACCTTTTAAAAAATAATTCCGGGATTATTAAGGATATTTCTTTGAAAATCAAGGAATACGCTTCTGGAAAAATAGTTTTGGTGATAACTAATCCGGTGGACTTAATGACCTGCCTGACTGCCAGGATAACCGGATTTCCTAAAAACAAAGTATTTGGAATGGGGGTAAGCCTGGATTCGGCCAGATTCGCTAACCTTATTCGCGAGGAGTTGAAGGTGCCGGTTACCAGCATTGAGGCAGTGGTGATCGGAAGCCACGGACAGGCTATGGTGCCCGCGCCTAATCAAACCCAGGTTTCCGGTGTCCGGATAGAACGGCTTGTCAGCGAGGGGATAATTACCAAATTGGCCCGGGAAACAGTGGAAAGAGGGGCTTCTATTGTAGCCCATCTGGGTTCAGGCAGTGCCTATTACGGCCCGGCCGCCGCGGCCTGCGTCATCATCAAGGCGATTATCAATGATGAAAAGCGCGTTCTCGGGGTGTGCGCTTATTTAGACGGAAAGTATGATATAAAAGATTTATATCTGGGGGTTCCGGCCAGAATAGGAAAACAAGGCATAGAAGATGTAATTGAAATAGAGTTGAGTGAGAACGAGAAAAAACAATTATTAGGCTCAGCGGAATCTATCCGCGGTCAACTGGCCAATCTCAATGTATGACTTAATAGTAATCGGCGCCGGCTGGGCGGGTTTCAGCGCGGCTGAATACGCCTCGCAAAAAGGCTTTAAAGCCGCGTTGATAGATAGAGACCTTTTAGGCGGTACCTGTCTGAATTACGGCTGTATTCCCACTAAAACCATCCTTAACACCACTAAGCTATTTTCCCAATTCAAAAAATCCGGAAAATTCGGAATAAATTGCAGCCAGATAGATATAGACTTAATCCGCCTTAATCAAAGGGTAAAAGAAATAAACTCCCAGTTAAGAAGCGGCCTGGAATTCCGCCTGAAATCCCGGAAAATTGATTTCTTTAAAAGTCCTGCCGAGCTGATTAATCCTAATCAGGTCAAGATAGAGGGAAGCGTTTTAGAGGCCAAGTATATACTTATCGCTACCGGTTCAAGGCCGATAGAACTGCCCAAGATAAAATTTGACGGGACAAAGATAATTTCCAGTACCGAGGCCTTAGAGCTTTCTAATGTTCCAGGCAAGCTTTTGATTATCGGCGGCGGAGTAATCGGTTGTGAGTTTGCCGAGATATTCAGCTCTTTAGGCTCACAGGTTGAGGTGGTTGAACTTACTCCCGGACTCCTGCCGGGTATAGACAGAGAGGTGGCTAAGAAATTAGAAATAATTTTAAAGAAGAAAGGGGTTAAAATATCCCTGAATACCGATGCCGCGACTTTGGATTTTGGCGCTTACGATAAAATTTTACTCTGCATAGGCCGGGCCCCTCATAGCGATTGCTTAGGCAGTGTTGAGGTCAAAAAAGAACGCAATCGGATTTTGGTTAATGAGTATCTTCAGACCAGCATCCCTAATATTTATTCCGCCGGCGATTGTACCGGCGGCTATCTTTTGGCCCATATAGCCAGCTACGAAGGCCGGCTGGCGGTAAAAAATATGTTTGGCGCCGATAAAGAGAAAACAGATTACCGGGCAGTGCCTTCAGCCATATTTACCAATCCTGAGATTGCCGTGGTGGGTTTAAGTGAAGAAGACGCGCGTAATAATTTTGGTGAGATAATAATTAAAAAGTTTGACTTTCGGAGTTTAGGAATGAGTTATGTCCTGGATGAGGTGGAGGGATTTGTCAAGATTATCGCCGATAAAGATGAAAACCTGCTGGGTGCCTCAATCATCGGTCCCAAAGCCTCGGAGCTTATCCATGTGTTAACCTTAGCCCTGAAAACCCAAATGAAATTAGCCCAGGTCCGGGATACCATCTTTGCCCACCCTACTATCTCCGAGGCAATATCCGACGCCTTGACGCATTAAATGATCACCAGTAACCAAATCTAAACCACAAATAATAATTAAACACCAATAACCAATTTCCAATAACCAAAAAATAATCAATACCCAATAATCAACGGTAAAACAGGAAACTAATGTAATGTCTCATAAGTCTCTTTNNTATTCTTTGGTTATTGTATCTTGGTGTTTGGTTATTTATTGTAGCGCATTAATAAATCGATGTCTTCGGGATTTGACTTTGAGGTGCTGGATTTAGGCCTGATTGATTATCAGAAGGGATTTTCTTGGCAACAGGATTTAGTAAATGAAATCGCCTCGGGAAAAAGAAAGGGTGTCCTGATATTCTGTGAGCATAGTCCGGTGATTACCTTAGGAAGAAGCGCGAAAAAAGAAAATGTGCTTAAGCCTGGCGAGCAATTAAAGTCTTTAGGAATTGAAGTTGTTGCTGCTAATCGCGGAGGAGATGTAACTTTGCACCTGCCGGGGCAATTAGTGGTGTATCCGGTTTTTAACCTGCGCTACCTGGGAAGGGATATCGGTTTATTCTTAAGGAATATGGAAAAGGCGGTCATATCCCTGCTTAATGATTACCGGATCAAGGCAACGGCCTTAGAAGGCTCAACCGGAGTCTGGGTAGAGCAAAAGAAGATTGCCTCAATCGGAATCGCGGTTAAGAATTGGGTAGCCTATCACGGCGTAAGCTTAAATATAAACTGTAATTTAGATTTATTTTCCTTGATTAGGCCCTGCGGCCAGGATATAATAATGACATCAATGGCGCGATTCATACATTTTAATGATTTGAATGTTAGCGAAATTAAGATAAAATTAGCCGATAAATTTAAACAGGTTTTTACGCGCGGATAAATCATAGGAGAATATTTATGACTAAGATTATATTGCCGGAATTAGGCGAAGGGATAACCAAAGCGGTAGTGTCCTATTGGTATTTTCAGGCCGGCCAAGCGGTGAAAAAAGGGGAAGATTTGGTTGAGTTTACCACGGATAAAGCCACTTTTAATCTGCCCAGTCCGGTTTCGGGAAAGTTGACTGAGATACTTGCCCCTGAAGGCCAAAACGTGAATGTCGGACAAGCCATAGGAAACATAGAAGAATGATGAAAAATCGCGAGGTATTTTTTCATGGAAATATAAAGGCTTTATGCCTTTTGATTTTATTTTCTTTCACCGGATGCGCGACAATAGCTAAAACTGCCGCGGGAGTTTCTTCTTCAGATAAGGTTTTAAAAGGGAAGCTCACTCAGCGGGAAGAAATGAACAAGCTTAATATCGCGGTCGTGCCTTTTGCCGAGAAAAGGGGGGAGGCGAAAAGCTACGGCAGTGTGTATAAGTATTTGATTCCCTTGGTTCCTTACGGCACTATTCGCTATGAGCGTCCGGATCAGGCCCGGATGTTTAATGTCCAGGATGAGGTTGAGTTTAATATGAGTGAAAACCTGCTGAAGATAACCGCGGACGGGGTGAAAAAAAGCGGCTTGTTTGATAGCGTTATCATTACCCATACTCCCCTGGAATCAAAAGCGGATTTGATTTTAAGCGGCGAAATATACTCTACGCTTTATGAAGGAAAGACCTATTCTTACGGAATCTCTTTTCTGGGGCCGGCGCTTTGGTGTTTGGGCTTACCGGCCGGCTCATCTTATAAAAAATTAGGAATATCGCTTTATCTAAAGAGAATAGACACCGCTGAGACAGTGTGGTCTTATGACTTAAATAAAGAAAAAATAGTCATCCAGGGGCTTTATCGTAACTGGGGAAAGAATATGAATAGTTTTGTCGGGCTTATGGAAGAAGGCATAGAAGAAGTGATCGCGGATATGCGTTCCAAGTTAAGAGATGTCCCTATAGAAAAACTTAAAGTCCTGCCGCCGGTAGAGCCGGAGACGATTATCCCAAAATCAGAGGCCACGGCTATCCAGACAGTAGAGCCGTCCATTACCAACACAACAGCTAATAACTAACAATTATAAAGGTTAAGTCCAACGTAGGGACAGAACAATGTTCTGTCCCTACAGAAGCCTCAGCCTTTTCTTTTAACAATTTATCTTGGTTTGGTTATTTACACTACTTCCATGCTTAAACCACGTCAAATAAGCGTGGGAGTTTTTTTTATGGTGTAGGAAAGTATTGCATACTTTCCTACACCACTGAAAATCGCGATAGGTTATCGCTGAAAGAGATTTTCTTGTGGGAAAAATAAGAATTATCGCTCATAGCAGCGAGCCTTTTCAGGANNATCCCCCGCGGAGGAATAGTCCTGGCTAAGGAAATCTCGTTTAGGCTAAACTGCGTTTTGGATGTTGTTTTTTCCCGTAAGATGGGAGCGCCGGGCAATCCGGAACTGGCGATAGGAGCTATCGGCGAAGAAGGAAAGGTGTGCATTAATAAGGAACTGGTGAATTCTCTCGGCGTAAACAGCGCTTATATTGAACACGAGAAGAACACACAGCTTTCCTTGATTAAGCTTCGGGCTCTGGAATACCGTAAGATTATTCCTAAGATTTCCTTAAAAGGAAAGACCGCGATAGTGGTTGATGACGGCGCGGCCACCGGAGCTACTATTGAGTCCGCCCTTTTGACCATGGCTCAGGAATCTCCCCAAAAGCTGATCGCGGCTTTACCGGTAGGGCCGCCGGAGACGATAGAAAGATTAAGCGAATACGCGGATGAAATAATCTGCCTTCGGGCGCCGGATTTTTTTGGGGCCATCAGCCAATTTTATAATGAGTTTCTCCAGGTGGAAGATGTCGAGGTGATAAAAATACTCCAAGAAGAGGCCCAAAGAAGAAAGAGCGTCGCTACACGCAACAAATTCTAAAAAAAACTTAAGATTCTTCGCATAGCTCAGAATCAATCCTTCGACT
>DOMD01000204.1 GCA_003510525.1 Candidatus Omnitrophota bacterium | reverse complement strand
CCGCGACCAGGATTAAGGGCATTGAGGAGTTTGTCCGCCAGTTAAAAGACAGATACACGTTGTTATTTATAGATAAGCAGGTTTTACGCTCAAGCAAAGACGTGCAGAATATTATAAGTGATAGCATTTCCGTGACCGAGGCAGGCATAGACCTGGAATCAAAAACCATTACGTTGGATAGCGACGTCAATGATCATCTTTTGGCTTTATTCATGCTATTTGCCGGCACTTACGCCTTTCGGCACAAGACGCATAAGATATTCAACAACACTGTTCATTTTAATTTGGATAGCAGTGTTGGGCGTCTGCCTATGAAGGCATTCTTTAAATTCCTCAACCTTTACGCGCGTAAAAAGTCCCGCGAAGAATTTTCTCATTTTAGCTCAAAGGATATTTTTATCCTCTGTAAAATAGGTTCCCTTCTTTTCGGCCATAAGGGCGTAAGCGGGCCGGATCAAGGAATCACGTTTAAGGGATTCCATAATAGCTCGTTCTTGAATATAAAAATATTATTCGCGGAAATATTTTTTAGAAAGCATATTAAATATACGGATGGCCCCGCGTTGAGTCAAAAGCCCCATAATCCGTGGGCGAGGCGGCTGGGCGTATTGTTTAAGGATTCCAATAATCTGATGAGGTGGCTTATAACTTTCGGTATAAGTATTACCATATTTCTTCCGCTTCTTAAGATTTGGTTTGATTGGGGGATTAAAGTGTCCTTTGGCCCTATTTTAGAGAAGGCCTGGAATATTTTATTAAATACCCTGGCGGAGCTTGGGCTCTCTATTCCTTCTTTCGAAAAACTGATGGAATATTTATCAAGCCTTATGAATATTCTTATCAGCCTGCCGTTTATTCACGGAATAATCAGCGTGATTAACTTTATATATGAAAAAGTGTTTTATACCTTTTGCAACGATTATATGTCGCCTCTTATTTTTACTGTCGCCATGATGGCGGGGGCGGCCGCGTATAATTATTTTACCGAGATAAGGAAGCAATTCCATAAGGAATCACCATTTTATTTAAAGATATCCTTATTGATTCCGACGTTTTATGTCTATTTTTGTTCTCTGGCCGCGCTTGCCTATTTATTTTTGATAATCCTAACAAATGTATTATTCCTTTTCTACCGGATTCCGTCCTCAGAAATCAATATTGATTTGAGCCCGTTTTTGCCCGCGGAATACGCCAGGCTTTTTAACCGCGCCTGGGGGCATGCGGTCGGAAATTACTTTATAGGGTCGAATTTCGCTCTTCCAAAAATAATTGAAGGGATGGCGTATTGTTTACAGCAAGTCGGCTGGCCGTTTACCATTATTCATTTTTCCGTACTTTTTGGATTTTTCTCAGGGATAGGGTTACATTTGACGCATAACGCGATTGGGCGCGCCGTAAGGTTTGTCCGGTATTTTCCGGCGATAGTTTTAGCGCGCTTTCCGGCGAGATTTATCCTGACCAAGCTTTTGCCTTTTACTATCGCGTTTTTACTTGGCAGCGGAGCGCTTTCAGGGACCCTGCATGGGTTTGAGAGTGGCGGGCCTGATGTGTATTCGCGGGCCCCTACNNCCCTGTGTATCTTTTTAGCCCGCGCGCCGTACCATCATCCCGCCCGGCAGAGCTAATCCATACCAGAAAAGCCATGTCTTCGTCGCCTGCGCGTATAGCTATTGAAAAAGCCGGCTGGATGAGGCGGTTTGTTGACAGCATCAAACAGCCAAGGCCTAAACCGTACAGCAGGATGCATGACAGCCAGATGGATATCCGCGTCAGGAAAGAATTATCCGATAAGGATTTTATTGAAACGATCCAGAACACAGGATTATATGACGAGATCCTGGCAATGACGCCGACACAAAAGTGGCAGGCCATCTTCATTTTAAGGGGGGTGTATGCCATTGAAAGCGATATGGCAAGGCTGAGAGGATGCCTTATGGATATTTCCGTATTCGGGGATTTTACCTCTAAGGAAAAGTTCAACGCGCTCTCGCGTATCTTCAGGGAAAGGTCGCCTGATAATTGGCTTAAGGATCACGGCTTTAGCGCCCCTGAAGGAGTGTGGTGGATCTTTAAAACCATATTTTTATTCTCAAGCCAGCCTAAACAGTACGCGCGGTTTAAACGGATGATTACAGGCGAACAAAGAACCGTCTCAAAGAAAGAAATACTTGGGCGGGTAGTGGAAAAAAGGCTGGCGCTGACGCGTTTTAATAAATTGGAGAAAGAACAACAGAGAGAATTTGAAAAATTAGATATCAATAAGATTACCATTGAGCGAATTATGCCTATTTTAAGGGATGCCGATAACCGGACTAAATTCCCGTGGGAGATTTTAAGCCAAAGACAGGCCTACGCGTTTATAAAGTATATTTTTGAGCTTTCCCCGCAAGACCGGCAAGGACAACTAAAGAAGTTGACCTGGAAGCGGATTCAGGAATCATTCGGCTTTAATGAGCAAAAAGAAGCAAAGCTCTTTGTGTTGAGCGCCGCGGGCTGGATGAATCAGATTGTGATGGGGGAGCATTTTGACATTGAAAGGCTCCTTAAGGTAATGGATAAAGGATATTGCGCTTTCGAAGAGGCAGTCAAAGAGCAAGAAACGCTTAAAGAGTTTCTTAAAGCCATTGAATCCGAATATGGAATGGACTTGGCCGGTTTTAAGTTTTCCCGGGCGGATATCAACTCAGAGATGGCCGTGTGTTTTAGAAACAAGGAGATACGCTTTAAATATTTTGAGGTCCTGCGTTTTGTTGACAAAAGGGTCAGCCTTAAGTCGAATATCAACCTGCTTTTAAAAGCGCAGACAATCTTGCTTCATGTTTTGGCNNTTGGGAGAAAATATTAACGCAGATAGAAGGATTATCATTCCTGTATTTTTTTGATTGGACGCTGGTTTTATTGACGGATAAGAAGTTCTTTGAGGATAAATTGGAAGATTTACTGAAACGGCTCAGTGAAGGAAGGTTGCCCGCGCTTGATTGCTCATTGATGAGATGGCTCCTGGGCAAAGGAAGCGATGAAAGGGATAGTCAAGAGCGCAGGCAAAATTTTACCAAGCGCATGATAACGTTTATCCGGGATAAGATAGAAAAAGAGGGGCTTGTTGATGAGGAGATGATTCATCAAATGAGGCGCCAGGTTTTGAAAGAGATAAAAGAAAAACGGCTGGTTAAGCCGCGCCAGGGCTTGATGGAATTTATAGCCCGGAAAAGGGCCGTCAAGGCCGATAGTCCGCTGGAAAGCATCCGCTCTTTGCGCCCAACCGAGACAAGAAAGATGAGGAATGTTTTCGGGGCCGCGGTAACTACCCGCGCCCAAAGCGCCTCAGCCAGCCCAATAACAATTGAAATCGGAATTATTTTAAAGAAAATTCGGCTTATGAAATCCGCGGGAGGCACCTTGGTTGAGAATCTTGAATTTAATACGCCTTCGATACATTATTTATTATTTATTAACCTTGAAAGCCTTAAGGCCCCGGATGTATCACTATCCATTGATAACAAAGGCCCTCCTTGGCGGACAACAAAAGCGTTAAATTTTGCTTTTAACGGTAGAAACCATATCTTATCGTTAGTAATCTTTCCGCCTGATTCCGTCACCGCGGCAAATGTGACCATCGCCGCTCGGATAACGCTTCCGGTCGTCTCATCCGCCATTTATCATCTTTTCCTTCGGCTATTAAGCTTGCGTAAAGAAGAAAATACAAACAACGGCGCTTTATCTTGCGGCAGCAGTCAGCCGGAAAAAGATGAAGCCGAGAATAAGCCCGTTGCCCCTCCCTTAGATATCAATACCGCCGATAAATTACTAAGGAAATTATTATCAGAAAATATATACAAATATTTAAGTAAGGATGATTTGGTCTTGGATGTGGGATCTGGCTGGGGAGCCCACATAGCAAGATCTATTGCCGATAAGGTTAAAAAAGTCTATGGCACGGAAATCTCCGCGGGAAGCATTAAACAGGCGAGAAAGCATATTGATGAGGAAGGCATTAAGAATATCGAATTACGATTGGTTGAAAGCACGCGCCTGCCGTATGAAGATAATTTCTTCGACAAGGTTATTATCAGCCGGGTTTTCTTTAACTTAATGCCTGAAATTAGAATCAGGGTGCTTAACTCTGTTAGCAGGGTCCTTAAGCCTGAAGGAATACTTATTATAATAACTTATTTAGCTTCTGAGTTGTGCTGGGGCGCGCGTAAGTGGGAAGAATGTCTTCTGAGAAGCGGATTTGGAGTTAGCCGGGATTCTATCTCTGGCTTTGAAGAAGAGAATAGCCTGTTAATCGTCGTAAAAAAACGCGGCAACGCGCGGGTAACTGCCGGCAGCCCTCTNNTTGCTTGAGCCGACCTGGAAGGAAGAATACGCGAGAGTGTATTCTTCCTTAAGCGAAAAAAGTTACATAGATGCTGTTGCCTGGGTTAATAGCCTCACTCCTGAGAATAAGGATTCACAGGCCATTGATATGTTTTCGGAATTATCGAGATTTTCCCGGGAGGAAACGAAGAAATTATTTATGGTGCTGCGCGATAATATCCGCAAAAAAATTGTTCCCCGGGTCAGGGCAGGGGACTTAGGGTTTATCGAGGCCTTACACAGCCGTAAGATTCCTATAGTTATTGTCAGCGGAGCTGAACATTCACTGATTGAACATCAGCTTAATCAGCACGCGCTTCTGGAATACATCAACCCGCGGATGGTTATCGGCAAGGATGACCTGCCGCAAGTCATCCATGGAGACAAGATGGGTTTTAGGGCGGCAGCCATAGAGAGCGTCCTGGCCCATTATCCCGGGTATACACTGCTGTATTTTAATGATTGGTTTGACGGGATTAAAGAGGTCAAGTCTTTAGGCGGGATAATTTTTGGCGTCTTAAACGGAGAAGGCCGGGAGAGGGAATTTGTCCGCGAGGTCCTGGCGGCTGAAGGAGTGGATTTTATCCTGGAAGGCTG
>DOMD01000142.1 GCA_003510525.1 Candidatus Omnitrophota bacterium | reverse complement strand
TGCCCCAGAGCCTAAAAGGACAGCGATATTGATATGGTGGAATTTGATTTATTTTATAAGCGCTGTGAAGACATTTCAAAAATGCTTCACGCCTTCCGGAATTATCTAAAGAAGTAATTTACCGTAGACTGTAGACTATTTACCATCGCCCCATACTTTTTCTATGAAACCCGCCATCCTAAACCACGAGAAAATTCTTAGTATTTTCAAGGAGTTAGAACAAAACCCCGCCCGGGTCACCCAGCGCGCCCTTGCCCAGAAGCTCAAAATAATCCTGGTTCTTAGAAAATTTTAAATGAGTCGAGAGATACCTTTAATTGAAGAAAAAATCAAGAAAATCGACGAGCAAATTGCAGCGCTGACGGAGCTAATATCGCGGTATGCCGGAAAGCTTAACTGTTTGAGTAGCGAAAAATCCTTTATCTCGAAGCCCATAGATAACATCCAATCGCCTAACAATCGCGCGCTTTTGCTAAAAGAATATTTCCATGGCCGCGAAGATGTTTATGCCAAGTTGTGGATTAATAATCGGACGGCTAAACGGGGATATGAGATTAAGGAGGAGTGTAATGGCGCGGGATAAAAACAAGATTTTATTTTCCCGGACGCATAGGCCGGTTGACTGGAGTATTGAGCAGTGGCAGGTGGCTTTACGCCGGGAGTACGCAAAGGCCCAGAACTTCAGGTTTAAGAATATCGGCCGGCATCCGGCTTCTCTGGAATTCGCGGTTACGAATCCGGCCACGCGGCGGACCTATCGCGCGGCTATACGGAGTGAGCGGCTGGGGGATAATTTTTGTTCCTGCCCGGATTTTAGCATCAATACATTGGGAACGTGTAAGCATATAGAGTTTATTTTGTCTCGTCTCTTGCGGCAGCGCAAATATAGAAATTTACTTTCTACCGGAGCCTTGCTGCCTTATTCGGAAGTATTCTTACAGTATGGGCCGCGGCGCCGGGTTATTTTTAAATCCGGATTCGATGTCCCGCAACTATTAAAGAAATCAGCCCTGGATTATTTTGACAAGGAAAACATATTGCGGGAAGATGCCTTTGGCCGGCTGGGGACATTTCTTCAGGAAGCTAAGCGGTTAGGGCACGAAGTGCGTTGTTATGATGATGCCCTTTCTTTTATCGCGGAAGTCCAGGACACTAAATATAGGCGGGAGCGGTTGGAGAGAAAGTTCCCTGAAGGCGCTGACAGCGCGGGGTTTGAACATCTCTTAAAGGTTCCGATGTATTCTTATCAGCGCGAGGGGGCTCTTTTCGCGGCCCAGACAGGGCGCGCCCTGATTGCCGATGATATGGGATTAGGAAAAACAGTTCAGGCCATTGCCGCGGCCGAGATATTGGCTGGAGNNAAAGGCCCTTATTATCTGCCCGGTGTCGCTTAAACACCAATGGAAAAACGAGATTGAGAAATTTTGCGATCGCTCCGTTACTGTTATTGAGGGGTTATCCCATAGCCGCGAGCGTTTATATCAATCCGAAACGTTTTTTAAAATCATTAATTACGATGTGGTCCACCGTGATTTGGAGCTGATTAGCCGGCTTTCTCCTGATTTAGTGATTTTGGATGAGGCCCAGCGCATTAAAAACTGGAAGACCCGCCTGGCCCAAAGTGTTAAACAGATTAAATCTCCCTATTGCTTAGTTTTGACCGGCACTCCTTTGGAAAACCGGCTTGAGGAACTGCATTCTATCGTTGAATTCGTTGACCGTTACCGCTTAGGGCCGACGTTTCGCTTCCTGGCGCGCCATCAGGAATTGGATCCAGAAAACGGGAAGGTTATCGGCTATCGTAATCTTAAAGAGATAGGCGCGACCCTTTCTTCGCTTTTGATCCGCCGGAGGAAATCCGAAGTCCTCCGCCAGCTCCCGGAGCGTATGGAAAAAAATTTCTTCGTGCCTATGACGGCCCAACAGATGACTATGCATGAGGAAAACCGTGAAATTGTCAGCCGGTTAGTGAGCAAATGGAACAGGCATAAGTTTCTTTCCGAGGTTGATCAGCGGCGGCTGATGATTGCTTTGCAGTATATGCGCATGGCCTGTGACAGCACGTATCTGGTTGACCGGAAAACGCGTTTTGGCAAGAAGGTGGATGAGTTAGCTGTTTTGCTTAGTGAGATATTCGAGCAAAATGATGCCAANNCGCGGAACTCTTAGAGCGAAAATCCTGGGCCTATGTGCATTTTCACGGCGGAGTGCCTGGGCCTAAACGTAAGGATTTGATCAAGGAGTTTCACGATAATTCCGCGTGCCGGGTTTTTCTCTCTACGGACGCCGGCGGAGTCGGGTTAAATCTGCAGGCCGCTTCAACCGTGGTCAATTTAGACCTGCCNNCTGCGATTTAAGAAATCGCTCTTTGCCGGAGCGCTTGACAATGGAATGGATAGTGTGTTTATCGGCAAGAGCAGGATCGGCAAGTTTATGGAATCAGTGGAAAAATTAACCGGGTCTGTTAATAACGTCAAAGACGAATCTTTAGGTATAGCCGCTAAGCAAGAGCTCAAAACAGAGAATGATGTTTACAGCGCGATATGCGCGGCAGGAGCCTCTTTGTTAAAGGCGTTCACAGGAGGGGTGGCGCAAGGAGCCGCGGCGGTAGAAAAAGATCTAACGACCGGAAAACCATGTTTGAAGTTGCCGTTACCGGATCGCCAGGCTATTGGAGCGGTCCTGCCTGCCGTTGAATCGCTGTTAAGNNTAATTTAAAAGACGAGATCCTTCGCTAACGCTCAGGATGACATTGTGACACAGCCTGAATACTGATTTTAAACAAATAGCCTACCACTTATAAATAATTATAAATAATTCTGCTTGCAAAATTACCCTTTTATGGTATATTTCTCATAAGTGCTAATAATAACATTTTAGAGAAACATATGCAATATCTGGAGTTTCAGAAGGCCTTTAATAATTTCACTGTGTTTTCGCTCGCTGATATCCGGCAGGTGGAGCCGGGGTTCTATCGCCGCAGGCTTAATGAATGGCAGGAAAAGGGCCACATTAAGAAAATAATTAAGGGCTGGTATATTTTTTCCGGACTGGCCCTTAACGAGAGCGTTCTTTTTGAGGTCGCGAACCGTATTTATAGCCCATCATATATTTCTTTTGAAATGGCGTTGGCGTATTATGGTCTTATCCCGGAGAGTGTGTATGGGATTACTTCCGCCTCGACCCGTAAAACCAGCCATTTCAGGACTCCGATAGGGGAATTTATTTATCGGACTATCCGGCCAAGGTTGTATTTCGGGTTTGAATTATTGAAGAATAACGGAAAACTGTTTAGGCTGGCTTCTCCGGAAAAGGCCTTTCTGGACCTTTTCTATATCAAGACTGAACTGCGAGAGGACACCGGTTTTGCGGGGCTGCGTATTAACCGCGGAGCATTTCTTAAGCTTATGGATCGGGGCAGGATGAATGAGTATTTAGGCGCGTATGCCAAGAAGTCTTTGAAGCGCAGGATTGATAGTTTCTGGGAGTATATCAGGAATGCTTGAACTGAGACAAATTGAATCATTTTTCCCTGAATACCTGCGGGGTTTTAACCGGAATCTTTTGCGGGAGTATTTGCAATACAAGATTCTTGACGCCATTTTCTCCAGCCGTTATGGGCAAAAGCTGGTGTTTATGGGTGGAACGGCAATTCATATTGTGCATGGCCTGACCAGGTTTTCCGAGGACCTGGATTTTGATAATCGCGGGCTTACGCGGGGTGATTTCAGGGCTTTGACCAGGGACGTGGCAAAAAGGCTTACCCTGGAAGGATATGTTATTGAAACTGGTACTTCTTTTAAGGGAGCCTTTAGCGCGGATATCAAGGTGATGGATGTTTTGTTCGCGGAGGGGATTTCTGGCCATCAGGAAGAAAAAATCCTTATCAAGCTTGATGCCGAGCCTCAGAAGTTTAAATACGCTCCTGAACGGGTGGTCATAAATAAATTTGATGTGTTCACCGGGATT
>DOMD01000094.1 GCA_003510525.1 Candidatus Omnitrophota bacterium | reverse complement strand
CGCCCGGGAAAGCCACTGAGGCGGTGGACTTCAATATATTTGGGATGCCGGCAGATAGGCTTGATGGCTTCAAACGCAGAGTTAAATCTTTCAATATGGCCGACCTGAATAATCAACTTATGCTTACGGGCGATTTCCAACAGCCTATTAGCCTCTGGGACAGTAGAGGTAAAAGGCTTTTCCACTAACACATTTATTCCGCGCAGGAGGAATTCCCTGGCTATTTGGTAATGGATGAGGGTGGGGGTGGCAATGCTGACTGCCTGAACCCGAGTGAATAATTCCCGGTAATCAAGGAAGGCCCGGGTTTGCAGGGATTCGGCGATGCTTTGGGCGCGCGATTTTTCAATATCACAGACGCCGATTAGATTGGCCTGGGGCAATTCCTTATATACCCGGGCATGGGCTGAGCCTAAGCGCCCCACGCCGATAACCGCTACATTAATTTTTTTTTCCATTTCTTCGCGTTTTTGCGCTAATTTTGCGTCTTTGCGGTGTAAACATTATTCTTTTCTATACTAACAAATGGCTTGTGGAAAGTCAACAACTCTGATAAAATGCGAAAATATGAACGAATATAAAAGATTTATTAAATTTTTAAGGCCGCACTCGGGAAAATTATCCCTGGCGGTTATTTTTATGGCCCTTTCCAGCCTTTTTGACTGGGTGTCTCTGGCTATGATTGTGCCGGTGTCCGATAAGATTTTAAACAACGGCAAGGTGGTTTTTCCTTTTAAGCTTCCCGGGGCAATTGAGAATATTGTTAGTGTGATTAATTCCATGCCCCAGGCCCAACTGCTGAAATGGCTGATTTTATTCATCCCGGTCCTCTTTTTCCTGAAGGGTTTGTTTAATTTTATTTATTCTTATCATATGTCAAATATCGGACAGCTCTGCGTGCGGGATATCCGCGGCCGCCTGTATGAAAAATTACAGGGAATGTCTTTGGAATATTATACCAGCCGGCGTTCGGGTGAGCTTATTTCCCGGATTACCAATGACGTAAAACTGGTAGAAAACGCCCTTTCTTACGGCACCACGGATTTAGTATATCAATCGTTTTTGGTGGTTTTATTTTCTTTTACCATATTTTTTATCCACTGGAAGCTGGCTATTGTTTCGCTTTTACTGATTCCCTTTATTGCCTTTCCTATTGTGAAGGTGGGTAAGGTGTTGCGTAAAATTTCCCGCATTTCCCAGGAGAAGATGGCGGATATAAATTCTCTTTTAGTGGAGACCATCAACGGGGTCCGGATAGTCAAGGCCTTTTGTATGGAACCGTATGAAATAAATAAGTTTAGAACTCAGAATCAAAGCTATTATAAGCTGGCTATGAGGTCAATTAAGCGCACCTTGCTTTTAAGCCCGGCCACAGAGTTTATCGGAGTGCTTTCCGGGGTCTTTGTTTTGAGCTGGGCGGGTAAAGATGTTATCTCAGGTAAGCTCTCCTTCGGGGTGCTTGGGCTTTATCTGGGGTCTTTATTTTCTCTGATTCGGCCGTTTAAGAAGTTAAGCCAGGTAAATTCCATAAACCAGCAGGCCCTGGCGGCTAATGAACGCATATACGAGGTCCTGGATGCCCCAATTACGGTTAAAGAAAAAGAAAGCGCCGGGGAATTAAAAAAGATCAGCCGGGTTATTGTGTTCAAGAATTTGAATTTCCGCTATGAAGAACTGGAACTTTTAAAGGATATTAATTTTTCGGTTTCCGCCGGAGAGGTTATCGCTATTGTCGGCCCCAGCGGCTCAGGAAAAAGTACTTTATTGGATCTGTTGGCCCGTTTCTATGACCCCCAAAAAGGAGAAATCTTAATTGACGGTATAAATATCCGGGATGTTTCCTTAAAGTCTCTGCGCGGCCAAATCGGCATAGTTACCCAGGAGACAGTCCTGTTTAATGACAGCGTCCGGGCGAATATCAGCTACGGGCATACCGATATAGATATTAAATTGATAGAAGAGGCCTCCCGAACCGCTAATGCCCAGGGTTTTATTTCAAAGCTTCCCCAGGGTTATGATACCTTTATCGGAGACCGGGGGGTGAAGCTTTCCGGAGGGGAAAGGCAGAGGCTGGCCATTGCCCGGGCCTTGCTGAAGAATCCGCCTATTTTGATTTTAGACGAGGCTACCAGCCAGCTGGATACGGAGTCGGAACGAATAGTCCAGGATGCCTTGAATAAGCTGATGCGGGGCAGGACCGTCTTTATGATTGCTCATCGCCTTTCCACGGTCCGGGGAGCGAATAAAATAATTGTCTTGGATAAGGGCCGGATAGTCCAGATGGGCAGCCATCAGGATTTAATTTCGGCTGAAGGCCTCTACCGCAGGCTCTGGCAAATGCAGAATTTGGAAGAGAAATGAGAGAAAATAAACACGGAAGTAACCAACAAAGCCGCCCATTGTTTTAAAGAACATTCAAACTGTGTCATAATCTCTTAAAATCCGCTATGGCCTGCCGTTAATGCTTGTCCGCCAAGAATATTTTAAAGCAAAATCTGACCTGTGTTAAGAAGATATAATGTCCTCTATGTGATTACCAAGCTGGA
>DOMD01000101.1:4481-5721 GCA_003510525.1 Candidatus Omnitrophota bacterium | reverse complement strand
GTCAGCGGACGCTGACCCCTACACCCTGGCCGCTACAAGTAAACCACGGCAACAGCTGATACAGATTATCTCTGGTCTTTATATTTTACTACTTCTTGAGATAAAACGCGCAATTCTACTTTAGCCTTTTTAAACAATTCACGGCTGGGCTGGGCGGCGTGGTAACATCCCGCGCAGACCACTTTTTTTATCCCGCAGTTNNCCTTCTAAAGGTATGCCAAAGCGGGCCGCCTGACAAATGGCGTTCTGTTCGGCGTGAATGGTCCTGATGCAATGTTTACTCATTGAGCCGTCCGGACTGACCACATCCCGCATCATATGCCCGGCCTCATCGCAGTGCGGCTGTCCGGCGGGCGAACCCACATAACCGGTAGCCAGGATTCTTTTATCCTTAACAATTACGCAACCGGCTTTTCCCCGGTCACAGGTAGCTCTTTTAGCCACTTCCTGGATTATCCCCAAAAAATATTCATCCCAATCGGGACGGCCTTCTTTATTTTTCACTTGAAACCCCCTATTTATAATATGTTAGCACGAAATAACCAATAACCAAGATACAATAACCAAATAAATTTCAATAACCAATAATCAATAATCAAAACAAGTTATTTGGAATTTGGTAATTGGTGATTGTTTGGTTATTGGAAATTGGTGATTGATTATTTTCATGCTTACCGGTGCCGGCTTTTTGCCGACCTGAAAGTTTCATCTCTTTAGCCATATAAGGGAAATTTCTTAGTCAAGGCCTTGACCTCTTTTTTAATCTCGCTGATTTTTCTCTCTCCGGAAACGCTCAGCCCCCGATCAATAAAATCGGCAATCAGGCGCATTTCTTTCTCCTTCATTCCCCGGGTAGTAACGGCAGGTGTGCCGATGCGGATTCCACTGGCCAGGGCGGGAGATTTAGAATCAAAAGGAATCAGATTTTTATTCACGGTAATCCCGGCCTGGTCTAATTTCTCCTGGGCCTCTTTACCGCTTATGCCTTTTAAAGTTAAATCCAATAAGAACAGATGATTATCAGTTCCACCGGAAACCGCCCGATATCCTTTTTCAACTAAAGCCGAGCAAAGGGCCCGGGCATTTTGGACAGTCTGTTTCTGGTCCTTTTTAAACCTGGCGCCGGAGGCTTCTTTAAAAGCCACGGCCTTGGCGGCAATGGTATGCATCAAAGGCCCGCCCTGAATACCGGGGAAAACCTCTAAATCCAGCTTACGGCTGAATTCCTTTTTACAAAGGA
>DOMD01000101.1:4050-4469 GCA_003510525.1 Candidatus Omnitrophota bacterium | reverse complement strand
CCGGAATTTCTTAAAATCAATAACCCGGGGATACGCCGAAGCCCCGGCTAAAATCAAGCGGGGATGACACTCCTTAGCCAGGGTTAATATCTTATCATAATCTAATTGTTCGCTCTTGGGGTCAACGCCATAAGAAACCACTTTATAGAGCTTACCGGAGAAATTATGGGGATGGCCGTGAGTAAGGTGTCCTCCGCAGGCAAGATCCAAAGCCATTATGGTATCCCCGACATTAAGGCAGGTAAAGTANNGCTGAATTCCTTTTTACAAAGGATAAAACCTCCCCGCGGCCCGCGCAAGGTCTTATGGGTAGTAGAGCTGACAAACTCCGCGTCCGGAACCGGAGAGGGATGAACTCCCGCCGCCACTAATCCCGCTATATGAGCCATATCCACGAACAGATACGCTCCCACCTTATC
>DOMD01000101.1:0-3966 GCA_003510525.1 Candidatus Omnitrophota bacterium | reverse complement strand
CCGACATTAAGGCAGGTAAAGTAAACCGCCATATTGGCCTGGCTTCCGGAATGGGCCTGGACATTCACATGCTCGGCCTTAAAAAGTTCCCGGGCCCGTTCAATAGCCAAATGTTCCGCCTCATCCACATTAACGCATCCGCCATACCAGCGATGNNCGAGAGGTAAAATTTTCCGAGGCAATCAACTCTAAGTTTTCTTCCTGACGCTTAGCCTCATTGCGGATTATCTTATATATTCGCGGATCTATTTTTTCTAAATAACTCATTAGCTTTATCCTCAATATGTCCTATCTGCTTCACCCTTCTTAAGTGCCTTCCTCCCTCAAATTCGGTTTTCAACCAAAGGCTCACTATTCTCTTGGCCATAGCCTCGTTAACAAATAAATCACCTAAAACCAGAACATTAGCATCGTTATGCTGGCGGGAAAGTCTAGCCGCTTTTAAATTATAGCATAAAGCCGCCCGCACCCGGGGGAGCTTATTGGCCACTTTGGAATTCCCGATTCCGCTTTTACAGACTAAAATACCTTTAGAAAAATTCCTTAAAGATACCTCTTTCGCCGCCTCATACGCGTATACCGGATAATCGCAAGACTCCTGGTTAAAGCAGCCCACATCCTTAACTTGATAACCCTTATCTCCTAAAAATTTTTTAATCTTCTCTTTTAATCTAAATCCTCCGTGATCGCTTCCGATAACAACGGCTTGGGTTTTCTTTTTATAATTTCCGGGCATCTCGCTCCTTATAGTAAATCTGCTACCTTCTCCACTGCTCCTTTGATGGCTGAAAAGGTCATTTCATAAAAGGCCGGGCTTTGGCCGATAGGATCCAGAATATTCAAATCTATCTCGGGAATTTTAGCAAATTCCTTTAATAAATACAGCCGATTTCTAACAGCCGGGGCCATATTCAGAATATGCTCCTCGTGGATATTTTCCATGACTAAAATTAAATCCGAAGAATAAAGCATAGTCTTGTTTATCTTCTGAGAGCGGTGGGCGGACATATCCGCGCCGGCTTTAAATAATAAGTTTAAAGTCTCCCCCGTTGCCGGCTGGCCGCCGAAGGCCGAGATTCCGGCAGACATCACCTCTACATCTGCGCGGTTTTTATCTTTGAGGGCCTTTTTCAGCAGGCCTTCGGCCATTACCGAACGGCAGGAATTTCCGGTGCAGACAAAAAGAACTTTTTTTAGTTTAGCCAGCCTTTCTATTTCAGTCTTACTCACCGCGCCCTCACGCAATATCTTAAAATGAGCCGTGCTTAAATCCACCACCGTTGACTCTACCCCTAACTCAACTTTACCGGCGTCTATAATTAAGTCTATCGCACCTTTAAGGGCGGATAAAACCTCCTGGGCATCGCAGGCAGGCTTCTGGCCGGAATAGTTAGCCGAAGGCAAAGCCACCGCGCATCCGGATTCCTCAATAATTCTTAAAGCCACCCGGCTATTGGGAAGGCGTAAGCCGATGGTTCGACACGGCTCACCACTGGTGGTTGGACTGTGTTCATCACCGGTATTCCCGATAAGTCCGGAAGATTTTAACACCAGGGTTAAGGGCCCGGGCCAAAATCTTTCCATCAACTTATAGGCCAAAGGCCCGACATCCCGCGTAAGGCGCTCTAAAGATTCCTCACCGGAGACCGCGATAGTAAACGGCTTATTCAGGGGGCGCTTCTTCAACTCGTAAAGCCTTCTTATGGCCTGGGGATTACCGAAATCCACTGCCAATCCATACACAGTATCCGTAGGAATAGCCACAATCTTACCCTGACGGATAAAACTGGCCGCTTTCTCTATTNNTTGATTTCTGTAACTTTTTTAACTAATTCTTTTTTATAATTATTTAATTTTTTCTCAATTTCTTTATCAGAAACACCCAGAATCTCCAAGGCAAAAATAGCGGAATTCTTAGCCCCGGCCCTGCCGATAGCCATAGAAGCCACCGGCACGCCCCCGGGCATCTGCACGGTGGATAAAAGCGAATCCAGGCCTTTAAGGCTGGAGGTCTCCATCGGCACGCCGATTACCGGCAAGGTGGTATGGGCGGCGATTGAACCGGCCAAGGCCGCGGCCCCCCCGGCCCCGGCAATAATAACCTTAACCCCATCCTTGCGGGCCTCCTTGGCAAACTTAGCCACTTCATCGGGGGTGCGGTGGGCGGATAAAATCCTTACCTCATACTCCGCGTTAAATTCTTTTAATAAATTTACTGCCTCATTCATTGTCTCTAAATCCGACTGACTTCCCATTACAATCGCTATTTTTGAATTATTACTCATAATGCCTCCCAGATAGGACTGAGCGCGGAAACGGCTCTCTCAGCTCTTAAGCGCCCGATGGGCGATATCCTTGCGGTAGTGCATCTTATCAAACTTAATTTTACCGGCTGTCTTGTAAGCCTTTTGTGCCGCCTGACGGATAGTATCCCCTAAGCCCACCACATTTAAAACCCTGCCGCCATTGGTAACAAATTGTGGACTGTGGACTGTGGACTAATCGCGGTGCCGGCATGGAAAACATAAGAATCCTCTTCGCCTCCTGAATAAGCCTCATCCAGTCCGGAGATCTCAAAACCTTTCTGATAATCCCCGGGATATCCCCCTGAAGCCAGAACCACGCAGACAGCTGATTTTTCTTCCCACTCTAATTTTAGCCGGTCAATCTTATCCTCAATTGAGGCAAAGCACAAATCCGTCAAATCCGTCTTTAAACGCGGCAGGATGGCCTGGGTCTCAGGATCACCAAAACGAACATTAAACTCTAAAACCTGAGGCCCCTGCTTAGTAATCATTATCCCGGCATAAAGAATCCCTTTATAAAACTTACCTTCCTTGGCCAGGCCGGTAATTAAAGGCTCGATAACCTGATCCATTACCCGCTTATGTATATCCCGGGTTACTACCGGCGCCGGAGAATAGGCCCCCATGCCTCCGGTATTAGGCCCTTTATCGCGGTCAAAAACCCTCTTATGATCCTGCGCCGAAGCTAAAGCGGTAAAGCTAATTCCGTCGGAAACCACTAAAATTGAGGCCTCTTCGCCTTCTAAGTGTTCTTCAATCACTACTTTTTCACCGGCCGGGCCAAAGATTTTTCTGACCATCATATCTTCAATAGCCATCTGGGCCTCTTTACGGTCTTTACAAATTACCACCCCTTTGCCGGCGGCCAGGCCGTCAGCCTTAACCACTACCGGATAATGCGCGGCAAACAGGCGCGGCCTGTTGGTAAAGTCTATCGCCTTGTCCGCTGAATCAAAAATCTCAAAGCCGGCAGTGGGAATATTAAACCTACACATAGTCTCTTTGGCATAGGCCTTACTGGATTCTAAAAGGGCCAGCTCTTTGGTCGGCCCGAAAATACTTAAACCCTTGCGCATAAACCTATCCACTATCCCCTGGGCCAGGGCCGCCTCCGGGCCGACAATAGTTAAATCTATTTTTTCTTTCACCGCGAAATCGAGTAAGCCTTTAATATCATCGGATTTAATGCTGACAATCCGGGCATCGCGAGATATCCCTCCGTTACCTGGCGCGCAATATATATTAGGAGAAACCTTGGACTGCCTAAGCTTCCAGATTATCGCGTGTTCCCGGCCGCCTGAACCAATAACCAGAATTTTCATAGTTCGACTCGCTTTGCTTGTGCTTCGATTTCACTCAGCATCCTTCGAAGCATCCTGAACGAAGTCGAAGGACTCACTATGACCCTGAGCAAATGAAATGCGTCGAAGGGTCATTCTTATTTTTCGTTTTTCTTGATCGGCACTACCCCGGCCAGGTCTCCGATAACATTGACTAACTCGGTATTGGACGGGACAATAATTTTGGTATTAGACTCCAGGGCCCGCTCGGCCATCTGCAGCCGTCTTAAAAGCTGAGCGTTACCGATAAAATATTTCTCCGCCGCTTCATTGACTAACCGGATAGCCTCGGACTCACCTTCGGCCTCTAAAATCTTGGC
>DOMD01000205.1 GCA_003510525.1 Candidatus Omnitrophota bacterium | reverse complement strand
AAGAATTTTCATATAAGATTGCCGGCACCGCCCAGGTTATTTATAATCGCTGAAATCCGCGCTATATTCGTCGTTCATTCCGGGAGTCCAGGCGGGATTCGGCATATTTAAAACAAACGCCTCCCCTTCGCCCGAATTCACCATTAAAGCGGGTGTTCCGGTCGGGACTTCAACTGAAAGGTAATCGTGATTTTCCCCGGAATAGAATTCCTTATATCCTTCCGCTGTTTTTAAGACTATCTTAATGTCCCCTTTGATGCAGGTAAAAAAACCGGTGCGAATCTGGTGCAGATGGGGCCCTTTTGTTTCACCGGGAGAGATCACAGTAAGGTAAACCTGTTTCGGATCAGTTCCAGCGGCGAAAAAACCATCATGGACATTGTATAGCGGGACAAGATAACCATTTGCCGCTCCATCCTTGTGTTTTGTGACGATTTTAGGATGTTTCTGGGTTCGTATGCTCATATTTATATAACCTCGCGTTCCGACATTAAAATTATATCAAAGTACTATGCGGTGCAGATATCAGCTGGCTGGTCCAGGACAACAAATAGACTTAACTAAATATTGTAAAATAGCATTGATATTCAAGACATGGCTCATACAAGCGGAGAGACATCCCCATTTAAGGATATCACAGGTTTCCAACCATGAGCGAGAATGTATTACCCCGCAAACAAAATGTTATCCTGGCTTACTGTTTATTCATTATTCTGAATATTGTGTATCTTAACGTATTCGCGATGAATAGCCAGATGTGGTGGGAGGACGAAAACGCCAGCACCCAATTTTATTTCCCCCTAAACCTCGATCAGGAAAAGGCATATATCCCATATATGGCAATGATGGAGGACGGCACTTACGTAAACAGAATATCTAACAGCGCCGGAATTTCCCACATCTATTACGCACTAAAAAAGCTTACTGGCTTTTCCTATGAGGATATCCCCTGGGTCAGCTTCTTAATCAATAATCTATTTATTATTCTCTGCTACCGCTACTTTGTAAAAATAGGCCTGCAGCTCGGACTAGAAATGAGATATCGATGGCTCTTCTTCATAAATCCAGCGCTTATTTATTACTCCCAGCTAATAAACAAAGAAATATTTACGTTATTTTTTACGCTAGCGTTCACATACTATCTCGGCCGAAAGCAATCCCTTAAAGTACTGTTATATGCCTGTTTCGCTTTTATCGTGCGTATGCAGATGCTTCCTGTGGGCATCCTTGCTATATGGCTACACCGTAGGCGCAATTATATTTGGAGTCTGGTTATCATATACATAATCACCAGCTTAGCAGGCCCAGTCCTTTTACCACAAGACATAGATATGGATACAAGCAGTTGGATGAGGGCGGATAACACGCCCGGAATGGTTTTATTGGTCCAATCATTAAACCAGAAATACTATATTGGTTCGCTGATTCTTAATCCGATTAAAATCGTTCAATACGCATTCGATCAATTGCGCTGCATTTTTTTTATTATGGATGATGGGAGAATAGATCTATATAAATTCCGCGACGTGCTATTTACGCTGACCCTGGCGTATTTAATTAGCCCGATAATGAGATTAACCACTCACTTTAGAACCTACATAAACACACCCTGTCGTCCGCTGATAACCGTCACCTGTACTTTTATGCTGGTTCTGCTAGTTAACCCGATGGTGCACTCCCGCTACTTATTTCCTATTTCCTACAATCTGGTGCTTTTAGCGGTTTTTGTCATACAAGAGCTAAAGAAAACAGCAAAAGCAAAGCAAGAGTGCGATTCCCGCATCTACACCAGTCTAAATGGAATGCAGACCACTGGGGTTTAGGAAGGGTACTCCTCCATCAAACTATCCCGGCATATTTAAGAGGCAGTAGCAGGATCCTTGAGAACCAGGAAGGGGCAACGGAAACATGCTCCAAAACAAACCCAAATAATCTAACCAAATAGCCGGAACTTAGCACTTTAAGGACATCAGGGACATCACCCCGCCTCTCCTTCCATATTAACGCAGCAGCCAATCTCAAGCGGCAATAATCTGCGTATCTAACGGCGATTTTTCGCAAACGATCATTATTTTCAGCAGATGCAAAATCCGCAAGGCATACAATAGCCTCAGAATAATCCCTTACCATATCCCCGCTAGTATTCCCAGCATGCAACCTGTATCTGGCCAACGGCCGCTCAACACAGGCGAAATCGCATATCCGCGAGAGCCTAAGATACAGATCATATTCTTCGGCTATTTTAAGATCAGTCCGGAATCCCGGAATCCTCTTGAGGCAAGCCGCTCTGAACATGACGGTTGGACAACAAATAAAATTGTTCCTTAAAAGTGCTGGCACAAGCTGTCCCGTGAAATAAGTGTCCCGCCCGCGTATCCCCAACACATCCCCCTTAGCATTGACGGGATAGGCATCAGTATAAACAACTCCGACAGCAGGCCTGGTATCCATTAGATTTACCTGCTGAGCAAGTTTCTCTGTTTCCCAAACATCATCCTGGTCCAAGATAGCGATAAATTCCCCGCTAGACAAAGAGATTGCCCTGTTTCTTGTTTCCGAAAGGCCCTTGTTTTCCTGGCGGAAGTACTTTATCCGTTCATCCTTAATACCGAGGATAACCTTCTCACTTGCGTCTTTAGACCCGTCATTTATCACAATAAGCTCGAAATCAGAATAAGTCTGATCCAGTACAGATTGAATAGTTTCGGCAATATATTTTTCGCCGTTATAACAGCAGATGTTAACGCTAACTCTTGGCATTAAAAAACTCCTTTACACTATTCAGCACAAGTTCTACGTCGCTGTCTGTCATGTCATAGTAAAGTGGCAGTGTTATAATCTGTTCCGCCATTTTATCTGTTATGGGTAAGGCGTCAGGCGAAAATTTCTTAAAGACAGGCTGTATGTGGTTGGGAATATAATGGACACCTGAGCCCACGCCTTTAGTTTTAAGGAAATTCATCAGCTCGTCTCTGCCGTTTTCAACTCGTAGTATATAGCAGAATTGGGCCGTTTCAGCGTAATTATTGGATAAGACCTTAATACCGGGAAGCGTGCGAAATTCCTTATCATACCGCATGGTAATCTCTCGTTTCCGCTCAATAAACTTATCAATCTTTTTAAATTGCTCTATACCGATAGCCGCATTGATGTTGCTCATGTGGTAGCGGTATCCGATATCGGTAACTTGATAAAACCATGTTCGTTCATTCCTATAGCGGTGCCAAGTATCTTTATCTATTCCCAATATCCTCTTTCTGCGTATCTTCTCAGCTATTTCGTCATCATTAAGCGTAACCGCCCCGCCCTCGCCACAGGTAATTGTCTTAATAGGGTCGAAACTAAAGCACGCCGCATCGCCGAGGCTTCCTATCTTTTTACCTTTATAACTGGACCCGAAAGCATGTGCGGCATCTTCGATAATTTTTATCCCTTTGGGTCTTGCTATAGCCAGCAGTTCATCCATATCACAGGCCTGGCCGCAATAATGAACAGGAATTATCGCCTTTGTTTTCGCAGTAATTCGTTTTTCAATATCTGCGACATCCACATTCAGCGTGTCCGAGTTTATTTCACAAAAAACAGGCACGGCGCCTGTAGCGAGAATAGCCTGTATAGTAGCGGCGAATGTCATTGTCGGCACTATAACCTCATCACCAGCAGAAATGCCGAAGGCATCCAATGCGATATGTATAGCGGAAGTCCCGGTATTTACGGCAATAACATTTTTAACACCCAGGTAATCTTTCAATATATTTTCGAAATCAAAAACCGTTGAACCCAGGCCAAGCCAACCCGTCTGAAAGACTTTTCCGACTGCCTCTAATTCTTCATTTCCCATCGAAGGTTTGGATACAGGAATCATAATATACCTCATCGCCAATCATTTAATTTAAACAACAAAAAGAAACTATAAGGCTTTACGAAGAACAAACATATAAGAAGAATTACTTATGGGGAAGCACTTTTCTGAAAAAAAACGCAATATTTGTCCCAATCCTGTTTTATTCAAAAATCTACTGCGAATTAGGTGATCCAGCTGAAAAACGTGCCCAATAGTCGCTGAATTTGGGATAAAACGATAAATCTCACGTAGATCTCTCAACCAACCCGTTTGCTTCAACCCAGTATTACGCTTCATTATTATTCTTATGCACCTCAAAACAAATAACTGGCACTTTAGGATTAGGTTGTAGTTGCTGGTATCGCCAACGAAAGCGACCCCGTTATCTCCCAGGTTATTAATAAGCAAGTTAAAATAGCATGGGAGCGCCCTATCAGAAATGCAGTAAATCACCGAAAATGAATACACAACGTCATACTTCTCCGGGGCCAGAGTCTTTAGGTCGCAATTCCTGAAAATAATATTTCTAAGCCCCAACTCTGAAGCAAGCTTATTTAAACATTCAACATGAGGGGCATTATCAACCGCCACAAAGGAGACGTTCGGGTGGGTGCGTGCGAGCCTAAGCTCCTTCTCACCTAGCCCGCACCCTACGCTTAAGAATGACGCTGCAGGCATAGTCAGGGATGATAAATACCTATCTACAATTCTCAGCTCCTCTGGCACAGATGACTGCGGATCAAGTAGTCCGGAATGCGGGTATGTCGATAACGACGGGGCATTAATGAACGCCTCCATCTCATAAAGCTTGCACCNNCAATCTTCTTGGTTAGCCTTACTAGGAAATAATTTTTTTGCCGTTTCTAAATGGGCGACCGAATAGAGTTTTGCTTTCATATTAGCTGTAGTACAATCAAACAAATTCACGATACTGGCTCATGAAAAAAGTCATAAGACTGGTCAAAAAGCCAGCTCAGTTTTAATCCATTGCAAATTCGCTTCTATTTCTGATTCAAACATCGCCATGTCAATTCTTTGATGTGTCGGGAAATTAACTATATGTTTTGAAACCATTTCAGCAACTGGACATGAACCGGCTTGATATTGGATTTGCTCCCAATTTAAATTTCTACCCTGGCAGACAGAGGTGAACCAGATAGATAAGTTGAACCGTCCCAGAAACCGCTGCTCAAAGGCTTTCCGATCCTTTACTAAAAAGGAATATCTGAGGCCCGGAAAAGCCACGCCATGATTCCAGTTAAGTTGCTTCTCGAGATACGCAAAAATATCTAATCGATGCCGCAAATTATTTTCCAAATGCTCCAATTGGCTGATACCAACCATCGCCTGTGGCGCCGATAGTCTGGCTGGATATGGGTAACCGACCGGTTTATTAACCTGAAGTTCATCATTGAAAACAAATACCCACTTAAGCTTAAAAAAGATCTTTAGCAGCAATTCTTGTTAGCGCCGGTGAGATTTTCCCCAGTTTTAGCCGGTCTT
>DOMD01000099.1 GCA_003510525.1 Candidatus Omnitrophota bacterium | reverse complement strand
GGATAATGATATACCTTATGATTGGAGAAAATAAATGGCGGATATGTCCGGACTAAAAGGCGTAATCCTGGCCGGCGGCTTAGGCAAGCGCCTTGAACCTTTGACCCGAATCACCAACAAGCATTTGCTTCCTATATATAACAAGCCGATGGTTTACTATCCGCTGGAGACTCTGGTTGAGGCCGGGATAAAAGATATAATGATTGTTACCGGAGGAAATAACGCCGGTGATTTCTTGAGGCTTATCGGCAACGGCCAGGAATTCGGCCTCCGGCACATCAACTACACCTACCAGAGGGGGGAAGGCGGAATTGCCGAGGCCCTGAGGCTGGCCGAACACTTTGTTGACGGTTCAAAAGTAGTGGTTATCCTGGGAGACAACTTAATCGGATGCTCCATAAAAAAATACGTGGAAAAATTCTTAAAGCAGGAAAAGGGAGCCAGGGTCCTGCTTAAGGAAGTAAAAGACCCTGAAAGATTCGGGGTTGCTGAAATCAAGGACGGAAAGATTTTATCCATAGAGGAAAAACCAAAAAAACCAAAATCCAAATACGCGGTTACCGGCATCTATATGTATGATTACCGGGTATTTGATATCGCTAAAACCCTGAAACCCTCAGAGCGCGGCGAACTCGAAATCACCGACGTAAATAATTTTTATCTCAAGCGCGGAGAACTCTATTACGATACCTTAAGCGGCTGGTGGACCGACTGCGGCCTGCCGGAGACCCTGTATCGGGCGGCCACATTGGCGCGCAGAAAAGCCTTGAACGACAAATGAAACTCTTGGTCACTGGAGGGGCGGGGTTTATCGGTTCTAATTTCATCCGGCATATGTTAACTAAATATCCGGATTACCAAATAATTAATCTGGATAAACTCACTTACGCCGGAAACCCGGAAAACCTAAGAGATGTCGAGAAAAACAAAAACTATGCCTTTATAAAAGGAGATATTTGCGATACTAAATTAGTTGAGAAGATACTCACCCCTTGCGACCGTTTGATAAATTTTGCCGCCTCAACCCATGTTGACCGCTCAATCAAGGACGCCTCAGACTTTATCCGCGCTAATATCCAGGGAACCTATTCCCTGCTTGAGGCCGCCCGGCACAAAAAACTAAAGCTGTTCCTGCAGATTTCCACCGACGAGGTTTACGGCAGTATCCCTAAGGGTAAATCCCGGGAAAAAGACCCGCTTGAGCCAAACAGCCCTTACTCAGCCAGCAAGGCCTCAGCCGACCATTTAGTCAGGTCTTACCATATCACCTATAAACTTCCGGCTATAATTACCCGCTCTTCCAATAATTTCGGACCTTATCAATATCCGGAGAAAGCCATTCCCCTGTTTGTAACCAACCTGCTGGAAGGGAAGAAGATTCCCCTTTACGGAGATGGGTTAAATTGCCGGGATTGGATCTTTGTCCTGGATAATTGCCGGGCGATTGACACAGTCCTGCATCGGGGAAAAGCCGGTGAAATCTACAATATCGGAACCGGAAGCGAAATTCCCAATATCCTTCTGGTAAAAAAAATCCTTTCCCTCACCCAAAAACCGGACAACTTCATTGAGTATGTCCCGGACCGGCCCGGACACGACCGCAGGTACGCCCTTAATTGCGCTAAATTAAAAAGCCTGGGCTGGCAAAAGGAATTTAAATTAGAGCCGGCGCTAAAATTAACCATAGACTGGTATAAGAATAATCAAGGCTGGTGGAAAAAGCTAAAAAAATAATCCTGCTTTTTGGGGCAAGAGGAATGCTGGGCCAGGCCTTAGCCAAAAGATTAAGCCAAAAATACAAAATCATCGCCCTGGGACATTCTGAGTGCAATNNTAATCCTGCTCTTGGGCGCCAGGGGAATGCTGGGCGCGGCCTTAGCCGAAAGATTAAGCCGGGAATACAAAGTCATCGCCCTGGGGCATATTGAGTGCGATATTACCGATTCTAAGCGGGTAGCGGGAATATTTAGCCGTTACCGGCCCTGGCTGGCGCTTAATGCCGCGGCTATGACTAACGTTGACGCCTGCCAGGAGGATCCTGAAAAAGCCCGCGCGGTAAACGCTAAGGGGCCTTATAATATCGCCAAAGCCGCCGGAAAACATAACGCGATAGTAATTCAGATCAGCACTGATTATATCTTTAGCGGCAGAAAAGACAAACCTTATCAAGAAAATGACTATGCCTCTGCGGTCAATATATACGGAGAAACTAAGCTGGAAGGAGAAAGGCTGATCCGAAAAACGGTTAAGAAACACATTATCATCCGGACTTCCTGGCTTTTTGGGAAGGGAAAAGATAATTTCATCAGCAGTATCATCAGACGATCCCGAAAAGAAAAGGTTTTAAGAATTGCCTCCGATAAATATTCCTCTCCCACCTATGCCCTGGATTTAGCCCGGGCAATATCTGAAATAATCAATTTGATTGACGGCTCCGCTGGTCCGGATAAAGTTTACGGAACCTACCATATATCTAATTCCGGATACTGCTCCTGGTATGAGTATGCCCAGGTAATATTAAAATCCGCGAAGATAGCCCGGGTAAAATTAGAGCCGATAAAAATGGGTCAAATCAATTTCAAGGCCAGGAGGCCGGTCTTTTCCGCCCTGGATAACAGTAAATACTCCCGATTAACCGGAAAACCGCCCAGAAAATGGCAGACGGCAGTTAAAGAGTATATCGAACGCGAATATATGTAAAAGGATGTGAAAGGATGTTAATATTTTACTTGACATATTTTCTGAAAGATTGTATATTCTGACTATGGTTTCCGAAAACTTGATGACAATTGATGAATTAGCCGGATATCTTAAAGTAAAAAAACGCACGATTTATGAATGGCTAAAACTAAAGAAAGTTCCCGCTTCCAAAGTAATCGGACAATGGCGTTTTAGCCGGGATAAAATAGATAAGTGGCTAAAAATAGATAAATAAAGTTATGGCTGATAGTTTATAGCTATGGAGGAAGCGAATGTATTTTAAGAAATTGGAGCTCCTGGGATTTAAATCTTTCGCCGAGAAGACCGCGCTTTATTTTGAGCCGGGAATAACCGCGGTTGTCGGGCCCAACGGTTGTGGAAAGAGTAATATCTTCGACTCCATCCGCTGGGTCCTGGGGGAACAATCGGTTAAATCCATGCGCGGCTCAAAAATGGAAGACGTGATATTTAACGGCACGGAGAACATCCCCGCCCTAGGCTATGCCGAGGTATCCTTGACTTTTTCCAACGAAACCCGGGCCCTTCCGGTTGAATTTGATGAGGTAACCGTTACCCGCAGGCTTTACCGCTCCGGTGAAAGCGAATACCTTCTCAATAAAACCCAGGTGCGCCTTAAGGATATCCTGGAAACATTTATGGGCACCGGAATCGGCGCGGAAAGCTACTCCCTGATTGAACAGGGTAAAATAGACCTCATCTTAAGCTCCCGGCCCGAAGAGCGGCGTATGGTCTTTGATGAGGCTTCAGGAATCAGCCGCTATAAATCCCAGAAAAGAGAAACCCTGCGCAAACTCGAAGACACCGAAGCGAATCTTTTGCGCCTGACCGACATTATCGCCGAAGTCAGGCGCCAGATAAATTCCTTGGAGCGCCAGGCGGCTAAAGCCAAACGCTATAAAGAAATATTTGAAAAATTAAAAGAGCTTGAGGGTAAAGTATCCGGCTTTGAGTCTGCCGAATACCAAAAGGAACTGGACAGGCTAAGTGAATCTTTAAATGAATTAACTGCCCGGGAAGCAGAGCAAACCCGGCTCATCGGACAACAAAATAGCGAATTCAGCCAGGGACAAGATACGTTAACCCATAAAGAAGAAATTCTGGACCAGGCGCGAACTCAATTAAATAATTTAGAAAACAACATTGTCCGGGATGACCAGCAATTAAATTTCAACCGCGAGCGCGGCCAGGAGCTTAATTCCCGGCTCCAGGGACTCCAGCGCCAAAAAGAAGAGCTCTCACTTAAAGCCTCAAAAAACCAGGAAAGAATAAACAATTTCAAGTCTGGTTTAGAAACTATGACTAAAGAGTTGGACGGAAAAAAAGCGCTGGAACTTAAACTTAATAATGAGTTAACGGAAATTACCCGAACCATAGATTCCCTTCAGGAAAATGTTCGTCTGGCTAAAAACCGCATCCTGGAATTTGCCGCTGAAGAGGCGGCTTCACACAACCAGCTGCAAGATTTTGTGAGCGAGATCCAAGCCGTCTCGGCCCGTAAAAAAAGGCTGGATATAGAAAGGCTTAAGACGAACGAAGAGCTCTCCGGAGTGGATAACGACCTAAAGACAGCCTTATCCGCCCAGGATGAAGCCTTTAAGAAGTTCAGCCTCTGTAAAGAGGAATTTGAAAATTTAAAGGCCGTATATGAAAACAGCCTGCGCGATAAAGAAGGATTAATTTCATCACTGCAAAGCCTGGAGATAGACAAGCTTACCCTGGAATCACAAAAAGAGTTCCTGGAAACCCTAAAACTTAAATATGAAAATATTTCCGAATCCGCCAATGCCACGGTCCTGCTTGACTCTTTCACTTCAGAAAATATAAGCGGCATCATCATAAAGGTAAACACGATAGAGGCCGCCGCGGAAGGTGATCTGGCGGCCATGGCTTCGGTAAAATTTAAGGCCCGGGGAACAGCCAAGCCTATCTCTTTAGACCCTAAACTGCTCGAAGAAAAATTAGAAAAGCTTAAGATTCAGATAACCGAAACTAATAATAGCCTGGGACAGAAAAATAAAAACATAGAAGAGCTTTCTTTAAAGATATCCTCACAGGACGCGAACTTAAGAGAAAATGAGATAGAATGCAATAACCGTAAAAACCATGCCGAGAATATTCAAAAACACCTTCTTAAGCTTAAGGAGGAAGCGGAGGTAATCGCTATTGAATTAAGTGAATCCGGACAGGAGATAGACACCTTAAGCCAGAGGGAAAAAACCCTGAAAGATAACTTACGCGAAATAAAGGAAGAATCCGAAAATAACCAGAAAATAATAGATCAAAGGCTCCAGGAAACCGCGGCTAAAAATATCCAAAGAGAAGAAATAGCGGTTTCCTCCGCCAAACTAAAGGCGGAAATCCAGGCCGGCCAAGAGAAAGTTTTAAAGGCGGATGAAACCTGCCGGATATTCGAAGAAGAATACCTCAAGGATAAATCTGTATACGAAGCCATTCTTGGCCAGGAATTGAATATATCCGCCCGCTTGAAGGAGCTGGAGACAACCAGCGCGGAATTAATCCTCACTATCGCGGCGGATAAGAAACAAAAAACCGCGGTAGAGGATGAGGTCGCCTTAAGCGCGGCGGAACTTGAGAAAGAAAAACACCAGCTCAGGGCCCTTGAAGCCGGCATCAGAAACAACAAAGAAACTGTGGATTCTCTTAAGGCTGAAATCCATAAGTTACAACTGCGTTCCCAGGAGCTTGCTTTTCTGCGGAATTCTCTTTTCGAGAGGATATCTCAAGTCTACACAATAACGCCGGATGAGCTTAAAAACTATTATCATCCGGATACTAATCGCGAAGAGTTATCCACGGAAATAGACCTGCTCAAGCAAAAGATACATTCCTACGGCCAGGTAAACCTGGTGGCAATTGAAGAATTTGAAGAATTAAAACAGAGATTTGATTTTCTAAGCAATCAGCAGGCGGACCTGATTAAGGCCAAAGAATCTCTGCATGAGGCCATACTCAAAATCAACCGCGTCACCAAAAAGATGTTTATGGAAACTTTTGAAAAGCTGGCAGTAGAATTCAAGAAGTATTTCCGCCTGCTCTTTGGGGGAGGAGACGCCCAATTGTTCCTGCTGGACGAACAGGACGTCCTGGAAAGCGGGATAGAGATTGTCTGCCGCCCGCCGGGAAAAAAACTCCAGAATGTCCTGCTTCTTTCAGGCGGAGAGAAATCAATGTCGGCAATAGCCCTTTTATTCGCCATTTTCAAGGTAAAACCATCGCCGTTTTGCGTCTTGGATGAAATAGACGCGGCCCTGGATGAGGCGAATGTGGACCGCTTTGCCCGAACCTTGGTGGAATTTACCGCACAATCACAATTTATCGTGATTACTCACAATAAAAAGACTATTGCCAATGCCAATATTATGTATGGAATTACAATGGAAAAGGCGGGAATATCGAAGATTGTTTCGGTAAAATTAGCGGATAATGTTAATAATAAAAGGCCGGAGCAAGCCGCCGCGCCGGTGGAGCTTCCGGCAGAGGAACAGAAGGTTTTAAACTTTTCCTCATAGGAGAGGAAAGCAACGGTTGCCGNNCTATTTAGATTTTAGGATTATTTCCCTGCCCCCGTCCGACAACACCACAGAGCTATCCTCAATCCTCTCCACCTTAGCCCCCTCAATAGTATCACCAGCTTTGATTATCTGATCATTGATTAAGGCGATATTTCCCTCCGCGGAGATTACAATGCCGTTTACCACGAAATCCGGCTGACGCCTTTGGGGTTTCTTCTCTTCCCCTGAAACATCCTGAGAAGAAAAAGCGGGAGGAGAGGGGATTCGATCTTTCTCTGATTGAAGCGGAGAAAGGCCACTCTGGGATAGGCTATTTTCGGGCTTATNNGGTTCCTTACTTTCGGGCTGGCGGGCAATAGGAGACTCGCTTATTTTTTGAGATTTTCCCAAGCGCGGGCTTACTGAAATAAAGAAAACAAGGCCCAAGCCGATAACAATGCCCAAAGCCGGCGCGTAGGGAAATTTTACGGTTTTCTTGAGGACTTGTTTTTGGATAATGTTGGGGATAATGCCGGCAGGCGGCATGCTTTTAGAGCTATTTTGGGTCTTTTTTAAGGCTTCGTAGATAATACTCATCTTTGATTAGCGAGCGCGGTCCTTCGACTTGGTTCGACTGCGCTCACCACAGGTCGCTCAGGACAAGCCGAACCGCCGGCGGTGAACCGCGCGGTCGAACCATCAAACCGTATATCCTTGACACACTCCCGGATAATATCTTCACCGATGATGTTTTTCTCTTTGATAAATCCTAAGAGTAGCGCCCGGTCGCAGATCAAATTAATTAAACGGGGAACCCGCTGGGAGAATTGACATATTTCCTTAACCGCTTCATCAGTAAATCCGATTGTTTTAGGACTATTTCCACCGGCTATGCCCAGGCGATGGTTGATATAATCTCCCAGCTCAAACTCATCCAACGGTTCGATATGATAATCCACCATAACTCTTTGTTTTAACTGGCGCAGTTGGAAAAGGTTAAGCTTATCTCTTAATTCCGGCTGGCCCACCAATATAATCTGCAGAAGCTTTTCTTTATCCGTCTCCAGATTTGACAAAAGCCGGACCTGTTCCAATTGCCTGCAACTTAAGTTCTGGGCTTCATCAATGATAATTACCGCGTTATTGCCTAAGGCGGACTCCTCAAGCAGGAATTTGTTTAACTCATTCACAAAGCTCAAGCGCGACCTCTTCTGGACCTTGATTCCGAAATCCTGAACTATAAATTCAAGCAGTTGAACCTCGGAAAAATAGGGATTAAGCACCAGGGCCGTCTTGACGGATTTATCCAGCTGACTAAGCAGACTGCGGCACATCGTGGTCTTACCGATGCCTATCTCGCCGGTAACCATGATTATGCCCTTACGCTCCTGTATCCCATAGGACATACAGGCAATAGCCTCTTTATGCCTGCGGCTGAAGAAGAAAAAGGAAGGGTCGCACGTTACGTTAAAAGGCTTCTCGGATAGTCCAAAATATTCCAAATACATAGTTTTATTATAACAGGAAAAAAGAATTTGACAAGAGACAAAAAATATGTTATCCTTTTTATGTAGAATTACAAATAAAGCGGAAAAAAACTTAATATCTAAGGATGTAAAGCCACGGCTCCTTAAAGCCCTTCATCGCGCCTGATAAGGGGATAGATTTTCGCGGGTCTCTTTAAGCGAAAATCCGGTAAAAGAGGAGATTGTGGCTATGTATTATAGCGCGGCGCCTTATGACAATAGAAGAAGGGCCCAGCGGTTAAAAGCAAAATTGACCGCGCACTGCGAGCTAAGGGCGGAAAAAAAATACGCCAATGTCTTAACCCAGGATATATCTGAGGGCGGAATAAGGATGCTCTCGGACGGATTTATTCCCCGCCTGTCTAAGATTGCCGTGCAGATAAATCTCTCCCCCCGTAAACTCATAGAGCTCAACGGAGAAATCAAGTGGTCTCAACGGGTTGCCTATTCAAATTATTACCAAACGGGGCTGGAATTCAAAGATGTCAGCCCGGATATTAAACGCAGTATATCCGAGTATATCGCGGCACGTAACTAGCTTTTCGCCAAATCTTAGTTTTAAAACCCATCTTTTTGTTTACCCCGGCTATCATCACTTCATGAAATAATGTATTTTCGCTCACTAAGCACAGAAAGGAATAATAGCTAAATGGCTGAAGAAAAGAAGGATAAGAAGGAAAAGTTTGGAAACTGCGGAGGATGCAACAAACCAATAAANNAAAACCTATCTTAATAAATCCAAACAGTCAAAAGATGCTCCCCAATAATAACCCGGCGGATGGCTCGGAAAGACGAAGACATCCCCGAATCTTCAAAAAACTTCCCCTCAAGCTTAAAATTAATTCATTTGATTTAGCCACTGAAACGCTGAATATAAGCTCATCCGGCGTCTACTGTCAGGTAGATAAATACATAGAACCAATGACTAAAGTAAGCATAGTCCTAATCCTTCCCCTGAAACTTAAAAACAATACCGCGGTAACCAAAAAAGTAACCTGTAAAGGAGTAGTGGTAAGAGCAGAGAAAAACTCCGCGGGGGATAAATTTAATATAGCCATATTCTTTAGCGATGTGCCTGAGGCCGACGCGGAAAATATAAACCGCTACATCGAAACCCACCTCCAACCAAATCCTATCCATAACTCCGGAGGAATCCGGCGCTATTCCCTTGGGGCAAATTAGTCCATCTCATCCTTCCAAACTGATNNGATTTTAATTATACCGATTACTATTTTCCGGAATTAGGCGCGCCGCTAAAACGCGCGTTTATCAGTTTTGACCAATTGAGACCAGAGGACGAATTAGCCGAAATAAAATTACACACCAATAAACTGGAAGAAAGGCTTTCGGTAAAAGGAAAACGCCGGATAAATATTGACCCCGGATTTCTCTCTGGCGGGAAACTAATATTAGCCACCACCAAAGACCAATGCCACCGCGTGTATCTGGGTAAAGGTATATTTGCTGAGGTAACCCTATTCTATAAACAGAAAACCTTTAATCCCTGGCCCTGGACTTACCCGGACTATCAAAGCCGGGAATACCTGGAAACTTTTAATTCTATCCGCGCAATATACCAAAAACAAATAAAAGATGCCCCCCAGTTATCTAAAGGCCCATCAAGAAGGTTCACTACAGGAAAAGGCCGAAAGCCTTTATAGCCGTTTAGGCTCCTGCGACATCTGCCCCCGGCTTTGTAAGGCAGACCGTTTAAATAACCGGCTCGGCTTCTGCAAAACCGGAAAAAAAGCGAAAGTTTACAGCTATTTTGCCCACCACGGCGAGGAACCAGCCCTCTCCGGAACCAAAGGCTCCGGAACCATCTTTTTTACTAACTGTAACCTAAGATGCGCCTACTGCCAGAATTATGAATTCAGCCAATCAGATAAAGGCAGGGAGGCAGGGGAGGAGGAGCTGGCCTCCTTTATGCTGGAATTACAGCAAGAAGGCTGCCATAACATCAACTTTGTTACTCCTACCCATAACATCCCCCAGATATTAAAGGCCCTGGTCTTAGCCGTGGAAAAAGGCCTAAAAATACCCTTAGTCTATAACTCCAGCGGCTATGATTCTTTAGATACCTTAAGGCTTTTGGACGGAATCTTCGACATCTATCTACCGGATGCCCGCTACGCTGACAATCAAACCAGCCTTAAGCTCTCCCAGGCCAAAGATTATTGGGAAATAAACCGGCAAGCGCTTAAGGAAATGCGGCGCCAGGTGGGAATTGCCCAGTTTAATCCCGATGAAATCATCGAAAAAGGCCTGATAATCCGGCATCTGGTCCTGCCGAATAAGCTTTCCGGAACCGAAGAAATTATGTCCTTTATCGCCCGGGAATTAGGGACAGACACCTATATCAGCCTGATGAGCCAGTATTTTCCCTGCCACAAAGCCAAAGATTACCCGGAATTAGCCCGCCGGCTAACCCTGGAAGAATATCAGAAAGCTATGGATATAATGCACGCCTGCGGCCTGCACAACGGCTGGGTCCAGGATGAACAGGGCTTAGACCGCTTTGCCGGCATACACATCAAAACCAACCTTTAATGTAGCGGTGGCATTTATGCCACCAATTAGAGGCATTTATGCCGCTAATAACCGGTTATAAACGCAAATGGCATCTAATGACCATATCGAAATAAACGCGGAGTTCAAAAAAGCCTTGGAGGTAATGGAACATACCTCAAAAAATGTTTTCATTACCGGAAAGGCCGGCACCGGTAAATCCACCCTCTTGAATTATTTCAGGAGCCATACGGATAAAAAAGTGGTTGTTCTGGCTCCTACCGGAGTGGCCGCCCTTAATGTCCAGGGTGAGACCATGCATTCCTTTTTCCGCTTCAAGCCTGACATCACCCTGCAAAAAATTAAGAAACTCAGCGGCAAAAGAGGGCGGATTTTTAATGAAATAGACGCCATTATCATTGACGAGATCTCTATGGTAAGGGCGGACCTGCTTGATTGCGCGGATAAATTCCTGCGGCTTAATACCGCTGGCTCCAAGCGGCCTTTTGGCGGAATCCAGATGATATTTATCGGCGACCTCTACCAACTGCCTCCGGTAGTAACCTCAAGTGAAAAAGATATTTTTCGCTCCCACTACCAAAGCCAGTATTTTTTTGACGCGGCGGTATTTAAGGAATTTCCTATGGAATTTATTGAGCTGGAAAAAATATACCGCCAGAAAGATGAAAAATTTATCGGACTTCTTAACGCCATTCGTAACAACTCCATCACTGATGAAGATTTAACGTTGCTAAACAGGCGGGTAGGCGCGGATGTCGCGGCAGGCGGAAATTCCGGCTATACAGTACACCTGGGCACTACCAATAAAACTGCCGCCGAGATTAACGCGGAGCATCTCAACAGGCTTAAAACCAGGATACACACTTATAGCGCGAAGATAGAGGGAGACTTTAAGGAATATTCTTATCCCACGGATTCCGCGTTGCGCCTGGCTGTTGGCGCGCAAGTAATGCTGCTTAACAATGATACCGCGGGAAGGTGGGTTAACGGCTCCCTGGGTGAGATTACCAAGATAAAATCTAACCGGGAAGAAAACGCGGATTCGATTCTAATCAAGTTAGCCGAAGGGAACATAGAAGAAGTCTTCCCTTTTAGCTGGGAGATATTTCATTTTAGCTTTAATGAAACCAGCTCTATGATTGAGGCCGAAACCGTGGGATCCTTCACCCAATACCCCTTAAAGCTTGCCTGGGCAATCACCATCCATAAAAGCCAGGGCAAGACCTTTGACCGGGTGATTATTGATATGGGCCGCGGCGCCTTTGCCCACGGCCAGACCTATGTGGCATTAAGCCGCTGCCGGTCATTTGAAGGAATATCGCTGGTCCGGCCCCTAAGAAAATCCGACATCCTTATGGACAGGCGGGTAGTCCGGTTTGTTACTAATCATCAGTATGGACTTTCCGAGCGGGATATGCCTTTTGAAGATAAGCTAAGTATGATTAAAGAGGCAATAACCCATAAGCTCTGCCTTGAGATAACCTACCTCAAGGCAAGCGATGAAAAATCCCGCCGCGTGCTTAAGCCGCGGCGTGTCGGAACTATGTCCTATCTTGACAAGGAGTTTATGGGATTAGAGGCATTTTGCCTCCAGCGTAAAGAAGACCGGGTTTTCCGGGTGGACAGGATATTGGAGATGAAGACAATGCAACTACCCACTTAAAACGGTATTCAAAAGAACTTAAAAATAAACTTGACTTTGTTCCACAAATGAGATACAATTTAATTAGCTAATTATCAATCTGATAATAAACGAAAGGACAAATATATGGCTAAAACAGCAATGATCAGAGCAAGAACAGAACCCCATTTAAAAAATAAAGTAGAAAAGATCTTTCATCTTTTGGGACTATCTTCAAGCGAGGCTATTAATTTGTTTTTTAGACAAGTAAGTTTACGGGAAGGATTGCCTTTCGAGGTAAAAATTCCCAATGAAGTGACTTTGAAGGCCATAAAAGATGCGGGGAGACGCCGCGGGCTCACTAAGTGTAAAGATACAAACGCTATGTTTAAAAGGCTGGGAATTTAAATATAATGCTTAAACCTGTTTATACCAAACAGTTTAATAAAGACATCCAGCGCGGTAAGAAGCGAGGTAAAGATTTAAAGAGGTTAAAGGAAATAGTATGTCTTTTAATAGAAGAAAAGAGCCTCCCTGCTAAGAATAAAGACCATAAACTTGGAGGCGATTTTAACGAATGCAGAGAATGTCATATAGAACCGGATTGGTTATTAATTTACAAAATAGAAGCCGAGGATATCTTTTTCATAAGGACCGGCACACATTCTGACTTATTTAAATAGTTTCGCTTTCCCGACAGAGTCAGAGAGACTACAGGGTATATAGTTAAAGACATATTGGATAATATGCGGTTGGCAGAAGATTTTGGCCGAAACAGGATGAGGAACAGTGAAAA
>DOMD01000137.1:6966-7327 GCA_003510525.1 Candidatus Omnitrophota bacterium | reverse complement strand
AGAAAGAGATAAAAAATACCAGCACGGTAAAGGCACAAGGATTAATCCCGTCAATCAAACCTGCCCCCGCTACCGTAAGAAGCCCCCAGGAAAGAAAACGTTTGATTGCCGCGGACTGTTTTCTTTGGACCTGGGTAGTCAATTTAAGTTTTAATAAAGGCGTTTCGGGATCATTAGACTCAATATAAATATACTTGGTTTCATCACCCTCCATGCCCTCGGTATTAAAACTAAACCTGGCCTCAATTGACCCGCCCGCGGCGATCTCCAACTTTTTTTTGGGATAAAGGATGATGGTACAGCCGCAGCCCACCCGAACCACCTTCACCTCTAATGGCTTATCCCCGGAATTGGCTATGGT
>DOMD01000137.1:0-6907 GCA_003510525.1 Candidatus Omnitrophota bacterium | reverse complement strand
AGGGTCAGCGGACGCTGACCCCTACAGCTTCACCAGTTTCACCGAAAGAATATTTTCTAACTTTCTTATCTCATCTAAAACTTTAGCTGAGACCGGGCTGTCAATATTTAAGGCCGAGACCGCTTTTCCGCCCGGCTTATCTCTTCCGAAAGTCATTCCGGCGATATTAATTCCGTTGCCGCCTAAAAGTGTTCCCAGGCCTCCGATTACTCCCGGCTTATCCCAATTCTCCAGAAACAACATATAGCCCTGGGGTATAGTTTCCACATACAAACCATTAACATTAACGATGCGCGGCTCATTATTGGTAAAAAGAGTACCGGCCACGCTATAGCGCTTTCCTTCAATAGTTACCTCTAAAAGAATGAGATTGGTAAAATCCTCCTCCCTCTCAGTCTTGGATTCCAACACCTTTATCCCCCGCTCTTTAGCTAAATTCTTGGCATTAATATAATTGACTGTCTCCTGAAGCACCGGGGTCAAAATTCCCTTAATAATGGCCATGGTCAGGGGGCTAAGGTCATTCTTAATTATCTCTCCGGTATAGCTTATTTTAAGTTCGGATATCCTGCCTTCAAAGAGCTGTCCGGCCAGCATACCCAGCTTTTCGCTCAAGGTTATATAAGGCTGTAAGAGCTGACAGACTTCCGCCGCCAGACAGGGAAAGTTAGCGGCATTACGGATACCCTTATTTAAAAGAGCATCCCGCACCGACAAAGCTACCTCAACCGCCACATTCACCTGGGCTTCCTCGGTAGAGGCGCCTAAATGCGGGGTAATCACCACATTTTTATGCTTAAGAAGAGCCGAAGAGAAATCCGGCGGTTCCTTTTCAAAAACATCCAAAGCCGCCCCGGCTACCTTAGCGGATTCTAAGCCTCTCAGAAGAGCCGCCTCGTCAATTATCCCGCCCCGGGCGCAGTTAATCAAGCGCACCCCGGGCTTCATCAGGGCTATTTCTTTATCCGAGATAATATGCCGGGTCTCCTCGGTAAGCGGGCTGTGCACGCTGATAAAATCCGAATCCTTGAATAACTGCCCTAAATCCACCACCTCTATCCCTAATTGATTAGCTACCTCTATGGATAAAAACGGGTCATAAGCAATCACCTTCATCCCGAAAGAAAGCGCCCGCTTAGAAACCTCTTTGCCAATCCGGCCTAAGCCTAAAATACCCAAGGTCTTTCCGTAAAGCTCAACCCCCATAAACTTGGAGCGCTTCCACTCTCCGGATTTTAAAGAATGGTCGGCAGTGGGGATATTCCGGGAAAGAGCCAAAAGCATACTCATGGTATGCTCGGCGGTAGAGATAGTATTTCCTCCCGGAGTATTCATCACAATAATACCCCTATTGGTGGCGGCTTCCAGGTCCACATTATCCAGGCCCACTCCGGCCCGGCCGATAACCTTAAGCTTAGTCCCGGATTGAATAATATCCCTGGTAACTTTGGTGGCTGAGCGCACTATCAAAGCCTCGTAATCCTTGATTATCGCCTTAAGCTCATCCGGCTTAAGTTCAGTCTTAACCTCAACCTCAAAGCCCTTAACCTCTTTAAGTATCTTTAATCCTTCTTCAGACAAATTGTCGCTCACCAATATCTTAATCATCTTATTCCTCGCTTAATTTTCAATTAAAAACACCTCTTGGGCGGCTTTCAGGCCCGATCCCAGTTCAAATTTATAGCCCATCTGATGTAAGACCTTCTCCAGGCAGGAGAGAGCTAAGATTATATCAAACTCATGAAGATAACCCATCGAAGCAATTCGGAAAGCCTTTCCTTTAAGCTCGGCCTGGCCTCCGGCGATAGTTATCCCATACACATCGCGCATCGTCTTAACTAACTTTTCACCGTCTACGCCCGCTGGGACATTCACCGCGGTAATGGCGCGCGAAGAACATCCCTCATCCGCGAAAAGTTTCAATCCCAAGGCCTTAGCCGCCATTCTTACCCCTTGAGCTAATTTGCCGCAGCGTTTAAAGACATTCTCCAATCCTTCATCCTTAACCATCTTTAAAGCGGCGTTTAAAGCCACCACCAAGGATACCGAAGTAGTAAAAGGGGTATCAGTTTGCTCCCAGGCTTTCTTAGCTAAACGCAAATCAAAATAATAGCGCGGGCTCCGGGATTGATTAATCAGCTTCCAGGCTTTTTCACTACTCACACTGATAAAACCCAGGCCCGGAGGAAGCATCAGGCCCTTCTGTGAGCCGCTTACCACTACATCCACCCCCCATTCATCGGTCTTCAAATCCACGACTCCTAAACCGCTGATAGCGTCCACCACCAGGACCGCGGCGCTATTTTTTACCGCTTGAGCGATTGCCTTTATATCAAAGTCAACTCCGGTAGAGGTCTCGCAAAGAGTGGCGAATACCGCCTTAGTCTGGCCGGACTTTAACCTATCTTTCAGCTCATCAATATTAAAAACCTTACCCCAGGCAACCTTAATCACCTCAGATTTTATTCCATAAGCCTGGCACAGCTCCGTCCATCTCTCTCCGAATTTACCGCCCTCAATGATTATCGCGCTATCGCCTGACGTCAGCAGATTGGCCACAGCCGCCTCCATTGCCCCGGTGCCGGAAGAAGATAAAATAAACACCTCGGACTTGGTCTGAAAGACATACTTTAATCCCTCTACCGCTTCCTTAAGGATGGCCTGAAATTGCGGGGTGCGGTGATGGATTATCGGCTTGGCCAGGGCCTCGCATACCTGAGGCGGCAATGGCGTAGGCCCGGGAGTCAATAAATAGTTCTTTTTCATAATTATCTCCTAAATTCAAAGGTCAAAGCACAAATGACAAAATAAATTCAAAACATAAATAACAAAACTTAGGTTTCGTTATTTGTCATCTTAATTTTTGCTTTATTTTGTGCTTTGGATTTTGACATTTGTCATTATTGTTTTATTTCTTCTTTCCGGCCACCACTTCATCCACTAATCCATAGGCCTTAGATTCTTCTCCGGACATAAAGAAATCCCTATCAGTGTCTTTTTGGATTTTCTCCAGAGATTGGCCGGTATGGTGGGATAAAATCTCATTTATCCGGTCTCGAAGGCGGAGTATCTCCTTGGCCTGAATTGAAATATCCGAAGCCTGGCCCTGCACCCCTCCCCAGGGCTGATGAATCATAACCCGGGAATTAGGCAGGCAGAAACGTTTACCCTTGCTTCCGGCGCAAAGTAAAAGCGCGGCCATGCTGGCGGCCTGGCCAACGCAATAAGTAGACACATCGCATTTTACAAACTGCATCGTATCATAAATTGCCATACCCGCGGTTACCGAACCCCCGGGCGAATTAATATAAATACTGATTTCTTTATTGACATCCTCCATCTGCAAAAAAAGCAGCTGGGCGATGACCAAATTAGCCACGGTATCGTCAATCGGGGTACCGATGAACACAATCCTGTCTTTAAGCAGACGGGAAAATATATCATAAGCCCGCTCAAAACCTTTAGAGGTCTGCTCTACCACCATCGGAACTAATGTCTGTCCTCGTATCTGCATATCGATATCCTCCCATGTTAAATCACCAATAACCAATTTCCAATAACCAAATAATAACCAATCACCAATTATCAAACGTCGTTTGGTTATCGATTATTGGATTTTATTTGGTGTTTGGGATTTGGTCATTGGTTATTTTATGATTTTCTATATCATTCTTCAATCCAATTGGCTTCGCTTAACAAAAACTCAATTGTCCTTTGAGTCAAATGCTCGGCATCGGTTATGTTTTCCTTTTTGGCTATTTCTTCTAAAACCAAAAATGTCTTGACCTGCGTCTCAGCTTCGGGCAAGAGCTCTTTTCTTAATTTCTCATCGTGAGAGGCAATCTGCTCCCTGGGCACCTGCCTGATGGCCAGCTGAACCTTGGCATCCTTTACTAATTCTTCCAAACGCTGGGCAATCAAAGACGGAGGAACCCTAAAGCGCGCCTTATCTAAAATCTGCTTAAGCAGGTCCTCTTGAAGCTGACGCCTCAATTCATCCTCTTTTTGCGTCAGGAGCCTGCGCTCAATAGACGCGCGCATATCAGCTAAGGTTTTATAACCTAAGCCTTTGGCAAATTTATCGTCAAGAGCGGATATCTTATGGCTTTCTTTAAAACTGTCTAAAGACTTATCAATCTCTTGCGGCCCGACAGCTATCTTTTTATATTTAAGCTTAATGTTTTTATAATCCTTGATTTCTATCTGGGGCTTTACCTCAACCACCGCCCGGAAAGAAAGGATATTTGATTCTAATTTTACCTGGCTTATCTCGGGCATCTCCACCACGTCAATTTTTTCTCTCTCAATTGAACCCCGGTAGGCTTCCGGAATAAGGCCTTTGATTACCTCATCCTGAATCAGCCGGCCGTGATGCTTCTCTAATATATCCTTAGGGGCCTTCCCCGGACGAAAACCGGGAATCCTGGCTTCCTTGCCCACCTTTTCATACACCTCTTCAAATTTCTTTTTTACTGTCTCCTGAGGAACTTCAATATCCAACTGCACTTTACTCGCGTCTAATTTTTTGGCTTCAACCTTCATTTATTTTCCTTTCACTATAAACACGAATTAACCCGGATTTTTTTATCCGCGCGCTTCACATCCTAAACTTCTCACCCAGATAAATAGAACGGGCCTGAGGATTGTTAATCAGGTCATCGGCTCCGCCGGAAATCAGAATCTTTCCGTCAGAAATTAAATAAGCCCGGTCGGTAATAGACAGGGTCTCCCGGACATTATGGTCAGTAACCAATACCCCTAAGCCCTTGACCTTAAGCTCCCGGATTATAGCCTGGGCCTCGGAGACAACTATAGGATCAATTCCGGAAAAAGGTTCATCCAGAAGGATAAACGACGGCCGGGTAACCAATGCCCGGGTAATCTCCAGGCGCCGGGTCTCCCCTCCGGATAAGGTATAGGCCTTAGACTTGGCCAAATGAGCTATATTTAGTTCAGCTAACAATTCCTCCAGCCTCTTCTTGCGCTGGCCCGGGCTTAAAGGCAGGGTTTCCAGTATGGCCATAATATTTTCCGCGACGGTGAGCTTCCTGAAAACCGACCTTTCCTGAGCCAGGTAACCTATGCCTAAACGGCTGCGTTCATGAATAGGAAGAGCGGTTATCTCTTCGTTGTCAAAAACCACATTGCCCTTATCCGGTTTGACTATGCCCACTACCATATAAAAGGTAGTGGTCTTGCCCGCGCCGTTGGGTCCCAGGAGCCCGACCACCTCGCCCCTTTTGACCAAAATGTCCACCCCGCAGACAACCTTCCTGCCCCCGTAAGATTTTTCTAAACCTTTAGTTTCCAGTAGATGCATTTTTAACCTATACAAAAACTACTCTGACGGCGCATTGAGTATTTTATCCTTGGAATTAATGACTAAGCGCGGGTTTCCGCTTAAGGTTAATTTACCGTCTTGAGCGGAATACAACGCCTCATCGCTGTAAGAAGTATTTTCATCCTTGACAATTTTGACGTTGCCTTTAGAAATTATCCGTAAAATCTTTTTGTTCTTAAAATCAAAATAGGCGTCCATCCTGTCGGCATGCATAACCCCGTGGTCCTTCTGATCCACCATAACATTATTATGAAAAATCGCTATTTCTTTTTCATAATCTATTTCTAAGGGGCCGGTACAAGTGATAATCGTCGGTTCCTTGGCGGAAAAAAGAGGATCGGGAATTTTGGATTCACCCGCCGAAGCCGCCTCATGAACAGCCTCCGTCAATAGCATAGCCGGTTCCTCAACCTGTTCCCTGATTTCCACCTTAACATCATCTTTTAAAGAAATCCTTTTTAAATTAGGCTCACCCTCCAAACCCTTGGCCGTTGCCTTAATATTCTGTCTTTCAATATTCACCATGGCCTCAGTGCTCACCCTTTGCGACTCCTTGTCCCAATCCAAATAATCAGTAGTCATCTTCCCGCCGCCGGTAGTAGTAATTACCACATTATCCTCCAGGTGCATCTTGCCGCTGGCCTTATCGTAAGAGCCCTTATCTCCAACCAAGTTCACATCCTCTTCCTCACCGTAGACATTGGCGTTTACGCTGGTAAGCTTAACCACATCGGTAAAGATATCAGCAGACTTTCCCTTGACCTCCCAGGCCTTTTTTCCCCTCTGGTTGCCGCCGGAAAGAGAGAAATCGTCTATTCTTTGGTCAGAGCCTTCGGATTGCGTCTGATTTTTCTTAGGCGCGCCTTTCTGGGCCGCGTCCAGAGTAAAACTCAGACTGAATAAAAAAATAAGCGCTAAAACGGTCTTATTCACCCCGTTAGACCTCCCCTTAGTCTGCTCTTAAGATCTCTTTTACCCATTCCTGATTTTAAACCCCGATAGACTTTCCCATTCGCTCTTTAAGACATAACAATAATACCAAAGAGGTCTAACGGGGTTCATAGTTTTTTGGTTTTTATATAATAACAACTCTTGCTTGAGCTTAACTCGACAGACTCAATAAACTCGAGAACTCAATAAACTTATAATGACTTATTGGTATATACTAATTGCTTTCTGCCATTTCCCTTGAGTCTTTAAAATCAGCTCGGCTGTCTCCCGGACCGCGCCCCGGCCGCCTTTTTTTTGGGTAATATAACTTGAGGCGGCCTTGATATCCTCGCTGGCGTTGGCCACGGCCACCGGAAAACCCACCGCCTTCATTATGCTTAAATCTACCAAATCATCACCGATAAAACAGATATTCTCAGTTTTTATCCGGTGTTTTTTAAGAATTTTAGCCAAAACTTTTGTTTTAGGAAAAATGTCTTCGTAAAACTCCTCAACCCGCATATCTTTGGCTCTGGGTTTAATTGTCTTTGAACCTTTGGCGGTAATCAGGATGGTTTTAATCCCCGCCATTTTTAAAAGATACACCCCCAGGCCGTCATGCACATCAAAAAACTT
>DOMD01000074.1 GCA_003510525.1 Candidatus Omnitrophota bacterium | reverse complement strand
GCGGAACTACGCGCAACTGTATTGCGTTGTTTAGCGGTTTTTATAATATTTTACAATAGCCTTGGTCAGGCCTTCCAGGGTATATTCCTTAGCCTCAATGTTGACCGTGAACCCCGCGGTTCTTATTGCCCACGAGGTAATCGGGCCGATGCTGGCAATCAGGGTGTTTTTAAAGCGGGCTTTCAGGGAATGCTTGTTAAAACCAGCCAGAAAATTCTTCACCGCCAGCGAACTGGTGAAGGTAATGATATCCGTGTCTTTTAATATTTTTCTTGTGCTCTTGTGCTCTTGTGCTCTTGCGACTGTTTGATAGGCTGGGGCGACAGTTACTTTGGCCCCCATTTTCTCCAAGCCTTTGGCCAGGACATCCCTGGCTTCTAAGGCGTTGATTATCAATATGTTTTGGCTTTTTAACTTTAATTTTCCAAATGATTTTAACAGCCCTTCCTGGCAGAATTTATCCGGCTGAAGGAGGACTCTTAAGCCCAGGTTTTCTAAAGCCGAGGCAGTCCGCGGCCCGATAGCGGCAATCTTAATTTTTTTCAGCGTCTCCGGGTTTTGATTCAGGCAATCCAGTCTTTGTTTGAAAAACCTGACCCCGTTACGACTGCTAAATATTAGCCATTGAAATCCGGAAATATCTTTTATGGCCGCGTCTAATTGAGAATAATCCGAAAGTGGTTTTATGGCTATTGCCGGGAGTTCCGCGCAGGAGGCCCCGTATTCTTCTAAAATTTGAGAAAAGCGGNNTGTCTTCTCCCTTAGGCCGGGTAATTAAAATCTTTTTACCAAACAGGGGCTTATTTTCCAACCAGTTAAGCTGTTTTCTTAAAGAAACTACTCCGCCAACCACCAGGAGCGCCGGAGGCCGGATTTTGGCTTGTCGCGCTTTAACGACTATTGTTTCTAAATCCGCGGTAATGGTTTTTTGCCTGGGGGTGGTTCCTTCCTGGATAAGACAGCAAGGACTTGATGTTTCCCTGCCGCCGGCCAGCAGATTTTTAACTATAAAGGAAAGGTTCTCTACCCCCATCAGGAATACCAGAGTGCCTAATCCGGTGGAAATTTTTTCCCAGTCTATGCGGGAGTTCTCTTTTGCCGGGTCTTCGTGTCCGGTAAATATTCCGACGGAAGAAGTGAATTCGCGGTGGGTCAGGGGTATTCCGGCATAGGCCGGCACAGCTATGGCGCTGGATACTCCGGGGATGACCTCAAAAGGGATTTTGTTTTTGGCTAATTCCAGGGCTTCTTCCGCCCCCCGGCCGAATAAAAAGGGATCTCCGCCTTTTAGCCTGACTACGGTTTTTCCCTCTTTGGCTTTTTTTACTATCAGTCGGTTAATTTCATCCTGGTTAAGGGAATGTTTTTTAGAGGCCTTCCCCGCGTATAGTATTTCCGCGTCTTGGGGAGCGTATTTGAGCAGTTCAGGATTAACTAAGCGGTCGTAAATAACCACCTTAGCCTTTTTAAGGCATTCTATTGCTTTTAAGGTAATCAGCCCGGGGTCTCCGGGTCCGGCGCCGGTTAGGTAGACCTTGCTTTTGTTCGCGCGATAAATCGCGCTGTTGTGGGTGCGATAAATCGCACCGCTACATTTTTGTTTCATTGGCTTTTAATATTTGTTTAGCTCCTTTTTTAATCGCTTCTTTAGCCAGAACCCGGCCTAAATATTCGAAGTCGGAGGCTTTGGCGGATTTTTTTAGAGAAATTACTCTTTTACCGTCGGGGCTGAGGACATTTGTTTCCAGGAAAATCCGCCGGTTCTTTATTTGGGCCAGGGCCGCCACCGGCAGGCGGCAGCCGGCCTCGATTTCTTTAAGAAACACCCTTTCAGAGCCGACGCAGCGTAAGGTATTTAAATCAGTTATGATTTTAGCGAAATTTTCGGCAATTTTATCTTTGGCCCGGATTTCAATTCCTAACGCTCCCTGCCCGGCGGCAGGAAGCATTATTTCCGGAGGAAGACACTCCAAGGATAGGTTTTTATAACCTAATCTTTTTATTCCGGCCACTGCCGCGATAATGGCGTCAAATTCGCCGTTTTCTAACTTTTTTATCCGGGTATCTAAATTGCCTCTTAAGTTTTTTATTTTTAGATCCGGCCTTAGGCGTAATAGCTGGCTCTTTCGCCGCGGACTGCCGGTGCCGATAAGCGCGCCTTTTTTCAGGCGGGAAAACGAGGTTTTTTCTCTAAAAATAACGCAATCATAAGGGGATTCTCTTTTGGTTATTCCGGCCAGCCTTAAGCCGGAAGGGATTTCCGTGGGCAGGTCTTTAGCGCTATGCACCGCCAGGTCTATTTTCCCCGATAAAAGGGCCTCTTCTATTTCTTTAACAAAAATACCCCGGTCGTTACGCCTCCAGGCCTTGTTTTTGTCTCCGGAGGTAACTATTTTTTTCAGGCTGAAAGTATAACCGGCGGTTTTTTTCTTTAAAAGCGAGATTATCTCTTTCGCCTGTATAATTGACAGCCTGCTGCCCCTGGCACCGATGATGATTTTTTTCATGATTTATGTTGGTAATTGGTTATTGGGTATTATAAATCAGGCGGGACAGGCAAGCAAGCCTTCTTTTAAGTTCTTTCCCGAATTTGTAGCAATTGGAAAGAACTTGATTACAAAGATTTTTAATAAGATTGCCGAGATTTATCATCCAAGGTTTAATCTCTGTAATCTGCGTTTAATCACTGTAATCAGAAGCTTTCCTGATAAATTTAGCATAGCGCGCGAAATTTCGTCTTAACCTAATTATTATAAAAAAGCTTGCTGTAAAGTCGGGAAAGCTTCTTCTTTTAGGGGTTTCACGGCCGGGCTGAATAAACGTTCTAAGTGTTTTTCAATCAGGGCTTCGGCTTTTTTCGCTTCGGAGAGCCTTTCTTTCAGGTTGGCTTCGCAGATTTCATTGAGGTTGTCTATATTATAGAGATACACGCCGTTTATTTTGCTTACTTCGGGAGCGATATTCCTGGGAAGCCCAAGGTCAATCAAGAAGAGGCGGCGGTCTTTATTCTTTCCCATAATTTTTTTGATATGTTCTTCTTTGATGATGAAATGCGGGGCGCTGGTTGAGCTGATTAAGATATCGGTATCCTCAAGATATTCAAAGATATCTTTGAACTTGACCGCGGTTCCTCCAAAGAGGCCGGCCAGCTCTTTGGCTTTTTCAAAGGTGCGGTTAGCCACCAGGACGGTTTTGGCTCCTTTGGAATAGAGATTCTCCGCCGCCAGCTCGGCGATTTTTCCCGCCCCGATTATCAGGACCTTTTTATCTTTAAGATCCTCAAATATTTCTTTAGCCAGTTCGATCGCCGCTGAACTTATGGAAACCGCTCCTTTGCCTATCTGGGTTTGGCTGCGGACGAGCTTTCCTATTTTTAACGCCTCGGTAAAAAAGTGATTAAGAGTTTTTCCGGCGCAGGACAACTCTTTGGCGTAAAAGAAAGCGTCTTTGAGCTGGCCGAAGATTTGGGTTTCTCCCACCATCATTGAATCCAGTGACGAGGCCACCCGAAAAAGGTGTCTTAGGGCTTCTTGGCCGCTAAAAGAATAAAGGCATTCTCTAAAGAGTCCGGCTTCTATTTTGTGAAATCGGCTTAAGAAATCCTGTATGTCAATAGCGGCTTTTCGCGTATCGCTGACTGAGGCGTAAATCTCAACCCGGTTACAGGTAGAGAGTATTATATTTTCTTCAATAGACGGATATTCGTTTAAAGACAAAAGCGCCTGCGTAAGGGTTTTGGCGGGAAAAGAAAGCTTCTCGCGGATTTCAATAGGAGCGCTTTTATGGCTTAGGCCAAGAACAATAGTTTCCATTATATTTTAGATTCGATCCTTAGGCTGCGCTCAGGATGGTGAGCTTGTCGAACCAGCAACCAGAATATTTAAAATCTTTTTTCTTAACCTTGGCTCAGAACACCTTATTTTTAGATCTT
>DOMD01000114.1 GCA_003510525.1 Candidatus Omnitrophota bacterium | reverse complement strand
ATTGCCTCGCGTAAAGGGCTGGGATATCTTTCGCTTATCCGTTATTGGCTTAGCGAGCGCCTTTCTCAAGAGCACCCCCGCGCGCTCACCCATCATAAATAAATCACCGTTTTCTTTCCCCAGCGGGCTACTGGCCTTGTCTACCAATTCTTCCCAGCGCGAAATAGCGCCTTCAAGGGAGAATTCAATTTCTATGATATGAAAATACCTCGTAATCTCTTCTTCTTTTGGATAACAACCTGGCTTATTCCATTTCTCTATCGGGGGAATATCTTTTAATATATATATTCTTGCTTTTCTATTAAGACCTATAATCATTTCTGGAATTGGCTTTTGGCTATATTTAAAATTCGATATTGTGTGGCTAAAATCAGCAATGCTTGGGGTTATCCCCTCATAAAATAAACCCAGATGCGTATGATACGTTAAGACAACTTCTTCATTTTTTGACTTAATGACAGGACAAAATAACTTAAACTGACAGGACATCTCGATGATAATGCCGTTTTCTATAACAATTCTTTTATTGCTTTTATCATATATTTTGTAATTGTCCGTAGTTACGCCTTTTGTAAAAAACCCTCCTTGCTCTACCGCTATATTCCCGGTTGATCCACTGCCCCTATATTCAAATTTAAATTCCGAAAAAAAACGTTCTTTGATATACTTACTGATATACTCTTTAAAAAGAATTTTCCTGCCTTCTTCGATAACGAAACAATCTGTATTTAATGACTTAGCGGCACCCGGTTCTCCTGGAAACTCAATGTGCCTAAAGAGCTGCGTTTCTCTTCCAGGGAATAGAAGTAAGCCAGGTTTTTCGCTGTGACAATATAAAAAAATAATTTGAATGGGATCCTCTTTTAACCTGGAACCATGTCGCGCATCCAAAGACACCTCATCATGAGAAAACCGCCCCCAAATTGTAAATGATTCAGTAGAGGAAATAACATCTTCCTGGCCAAATAAATCTTTAATTTTCTGCTTGATGCTTTTATCGTTTAACAAACATAGTATGTTTTGAATAACTTCCTGCTGCGGTTTCATCATCGGACTGCTCACAACAGAAACAGAAATGGGGACGGCTCTATTTTCTTTTTGATGCTCTGCCGGCGAAGAAGATAATAGATTCTGCTTAGACGCAGAAAATAGCGCAGAGTCATTCTCCCCCAGCGGGCCGTTTTCTATAGCCGAAGAAGCCCTTTTAAGAATACACCTGTAAATATCTTCTTTTACCTGCCGGATGTCTTGGGGGATAAGCAGACTGCCGTATTTTTCCCAGATAATCTTGCGGGCCGCTTTTTCAGCCTTGTCTTTAGGCCTTATGGTTGAGATATCTCTGGCCTTAGCCAGTTCTAAGCCTGTCAAATCCCGCATCCGGGCAAGCTGGGCCAGAGACTTCAAGGATTTAACCGGAGGGAATTTATCTGTCTGACTCAATGAAACCGCTTGCTCAAATATCTTCTGGTAACGACTGACTTCCTGATCGGCCAAGGCCCCCACCTCAATTGTCTTCACCCGTTGATTAAGCGCATCAAGCATCTTTTGATTCCCGTGATAAAAACCCCATAAATCATATACCCGTGAAGGGTTTTCCTGCCACATCAGAGAATCCAAAGGATGAGAAATATCTATTCGAACCGGCAGATAGCCTACACAATCAAACAGTTGCTTTTTGTATGAAATTATGGTATAAATTCTTTTAGGAATAGTAAAAGGAGAAAGCAAATGAATAGTCAGATGTTGGAACAATTGGAAGCGCTGGAAAATAAAATTGAGAACCTTAAATGGCTGGCAGTTATGCCTTTTTCCCTCAAAAGACCATCTGCCGGCGAAACAATCAGTATTATAAGAAAAACCTGCGGGATAATCGCGAAAAAAGCGGCCAAGGGAATCAACTATGAGAATAAAACCCGCAGAGATTGGGAAACGCGCGACAAAATGATTTCTTAGCTGATGCACTATCTCATTGACACTAACATCATCATTGACCATTTGCGCGGCGACAAAACCGTAACATCTTTTCTTGAATAAATCGAAATAAAAGGGGTTAAAGCAAGTATTTCTGTCCTCACCGAATACGAGCTCTTGATTTACCCTTCCCTGACCAGAACCCAGGAAAAAGATATTCTTTCTTTTATAAAGATTTTCGCCATACTGAATATTACATCCTCTATCGCTAGAATCGCCGCGGAATTCAGAAGAAAACATAACTGCGGCGTTGTAGATTCTCTCATTGCCGCAACCGCCCATAAAAATAAGTCTATCCTGATTACCCGCAATACCAAGCATTTTATCCCTATCAAAGAAATTCAAATAAAAACTATTTAATCCCATCCCCAGCGGGCTGTTATTATTAAAACAAGGTTGTTTCTTGGGGCTGGAAGCCGGCGATGAAGAGCGCGGCTTACCCAAATCCAAACCCGCATTGGAATCCGGCGCTTCCCATGGCTTTTCACATTTCAAGGCCTGACCCCTATTTCTACTCTCTATCGGGCTGCCGGCACCATGAGCGTTTTTCTCATTATCCTGCTGTTGATTACTCAAGAATTCTCCGGCATTAACTTGCAACCTAAATCTATAAGGTTTTAATTTGCCCTCCTGAATAAGCTTTGCCAAGACTCTAATAGCCGTATCATGTCCTCCGATTATACTTCCACGCAGAGCGCATATTACTATTGCCCATAATTCATCATCTCTAAAAAGCCTTGTCTCCAAAGAATCTGATTCTTGAAATGTTATCTGGTCAAATGGCGCTAATTGCTTTCCTAAAAGGTTTACAGACCTTCTATAATCAATACAAACGCTCACACATTCCCCGTCAACCTCTAAATACGCGCGCAGGTCATCTTCGCCATAATAGTTTACTCCTATGGTTCTTGCTTTTACTATTTTACCTATTGTCTGGATATACCGGTAATGAGCCTCTTCACTTAAAATCCCCTGAGTAGAGACTATGAAACTTTTCCTTATCCCTTTCTTAATATACGCCTGTCTTAAAGCCATTTTTCCCCGAAAAGACTTGGGGTAATCCCGATTAAAAGTATCAATATAAGCATTGTATAAGGTACCGTGATTATCCGCGGCCTTCAAATCAACTGTAGACACATTGCCTATCCAGCCGGTTAATTTTCTGCGCCTGCCTTCTTGTAAAATCTTCTTCTTTGCTTCTTTACTTATATTCTCTGGCAGCAACATCCCTAATCTTTTAACTATTATTCCATCAAAAGACATTTTCTCTTCCTTAAAATCAGGCTTTCCCGTTTCATCAAACACGCACACGCCAATATTTTCCACGGATGAAACATAAAATTCTTTTGTTTTATACACTAATAAAAAGTAGGCCGCGAAGAAGCACAAAACAGTAATGAACGGGGAAGCAAGAAATATGAATATTATTAACCGGCTTAACATTGGATCAGCCGGATAATCTGCTATAGTATCAAGTAAAGGTAAAAAGATGCGCGCCGAAAACATGGAAAAAATATCCCCCATCGGGCTGCTGCCTAAAGGTGAAGAAACAAACCACTTTGCAAGCTCTGCCTGAGGAAACTGCCGCGTCTTAAGCATAAGCGAATACACAAGCTTTGATATTTCAGGAGAACCCTCGGGAAACCCGAGCAATTTAATAAAATTAGGCCTCTTTACAAGATAGGCGCTAAAATCATACTCAACGCGCGCGATAGCAGGCTTCCTGAGCCAATCCGCAAGATGCAGCACCCCTGAATGTTCGGTAATCACCACATTGCTAAGATATAAAAGCGCGGCGAGTGAAAGCGCGTCATTATGCCCTATCTTTATTAACTCCGATTTTCTTCCGGGCATATTTCCCAGCGTCTTATAAATATCCATAATATCCCGGTGCGCGGAATTTTTTTCCCATTCCCGCGGGCCTTCATTGATAATAATTTTGCCTTTAAAATGTGCCGCCAATTCTTTTAGGCGCTGTATCCAGCGTTCACAGTCCCGCCATTTACCTTCCATTCCGGCAAGCAGGTTGACCGNNCTATCTTTTGTTTTAATTCATCGCTAAATTGGCGTTTCTCAAGCCATGGAGCCTCTCCACCTTTAACACCCACAAAACCAAGCCATTTCAGGTAAAAAGCCTGTGCCTCTAATAATCTTGATGGATTATAAGCAGAAAAAGTGTAAACCTGGCCCTTATTCCACTTAATGGATAATTCTTCACCAACACTTATTCCTCGGGCATAAGAGAAATTACACATTGATAAACCATATAATAAATACGTGGGCACGGAGATAATCAGCGTATTCACATCTTTTGCTTGTTTTCTCCAGCCTTGAAATAACTTTTCTTTCTCTTCAGAGGTTATTTTTGACGGCTCAAATATTCGGACATTACGGCTAAACCACGGCAGCCAGGCGATATTGCTTAACACTATAATCTCTGCTTGAGGAAAATTACGCTCAAGAAGCGGCAAAATCATCCCTCCATACAAAATAGGCCAGCTTAATCCATTAATAGGGTCGATATAAATAACCCTTTCAATCTTTTCCCGCTCTTTCTCATTAAGGCAACCTCTGAATCGCTCAGGATTAAAATCCTTAAAATTTACTGCTGACACTGGAGAAGCAGAGAAAAAGAAACCAGAGTCATTTTCCCCCAGAGTGATAAGCCTGATAACTTTTTCGGAAAAAGACCTAGAGTTGNNTGCTCCCCGAACCAGAGACATCCACATTCAAGTGTTTATGCGCGTTACGGACATCGCTTACTTCCTTTTTAGGGTTTTTCCCTTTCCTATTTAATTCTTTCTTTAAACGCTCGCTTCTCACTTGCCGCCTAATCCCATCTCTCTCTTCATTCTCTTCTATTTCCCGCAGGTCATCCTCTACTTTACGCTTTAAAATTATCGCGGTTGAACCGAGTTTTCCGTATTCTTCCGCGCGCTTTAATTCATCGA
>DOMD01000075.1 GCA_003510525.1 Candidatus Omnitrophota bacterium | reverse complement strand
TTGATATTTGATTTTTATTAGGCCTGACAAAACACCTGGCGCATCAAAAGGCTCGCGGCCCCCAGGCTTACCGCGTTCTCACCTAAGGTGGAATATACTATTCTCACGTTAGAAACCATCTCTTCAAAGGCCCAGGCGCTTACGGTTGAGCGAACGGTATTTAAAAACACATCCCCGGCCTCTTCCAGCCCTCCGCCGATAATCACTACCTCAGGATTAAGAAAATTAACTAAATAAGCTATCTTGATTCCCAGCTGTTTTGCCGCCTGATCCAACAGCTCAAGCGCCAGGGGGTCGCTTTCCTTGGCGGCCTGAAATATATGTTTTAAGTGTATATTCTTCACCTCGCCATTGGCCAGCTCTAAAATCCTTTTTCCTTCTTCCTTGGCATCCGATTGCTCCGCGATTCTTCTTCTGGCTTCCTGGGCCATCCCAAAATCAATATCCCAGCGCTTTAAGAAACAAGGCTTTCCCGCCGAACAGTTAAAAGGCGTTTCTTCTTTAGGATTATAAATAGAAACCTCGCCCGCCGAACCGCCGGCGCCGGTGTATATCTCGCCGTTGATCATGATCCCGCAGCCCACTCCGGAAAACATATAAACCAGATGTTTTATCCCCGGCTCTAAATCCAGCCACTGCTCTCCGAAACAGGCGGAGGTGGCATCGTTTTCAATGATTACCGGAAGCCCGAACTGCTTCTCAATGATATTTTTTAAAGGCACATATATGGAAGCATAGTCGTATCCGCTGCCTACCTTTTCCGGCCAGCGCAGGGAGCCGTCTTTTTTATTGATTATCCCGGCTATGCCGATACCCACGCCTTTTATTTTGGTGTTATTGTTTTTGGTCTTGCTTACTATCTGAGAGATTATCTCAATAATGCAGTTGACTATGTCCCTGACTCCGATATCCTTGCGCTCTAAAGAACTGCGGGTGAGGACTTTTCCTTTAAAATCCACCAGGACGCCGACAATGTTTAAAAGGTTTACCCCGATACCGATGACAAAACCGCTCTCAGGATTAATGTCTAAAAGAATAGGCCGTCTGCCGCCTTCGGAAATATCAAATTCTTTTTCAAAGACCAGATTTTTATTAATGAACTCTTCAATGTAATTAGATACCGTAACTATATTTAAACCTAAGGTGCGGGATATCTCCGGACGGGTAATCGGCCCAAAGCGCCGGACTATCTCAAGTATGGCTAAGTTGCGTTTTTCTCTTTCGGTATACTCTTCACCTCTTAAGTAAGGAGTAATCATTTTATGTTGCCTTTCTCCGTGGCTTTTTTAAAACGCTAATTCACGCGAATTATGGTATATTCGTAACTCATTATATATCAAAATGTTGGCAAGTCAAATAATATTTAATCGCAAAGACGCAAAATGACACTAAAAATAACGCTTACACCGCAAAATATAAAAAATAATTTGTGTTTTCTTTGCAACAATTTCGCGATTTCGCGGTTCTTTTTGCGCCTTCGCGGTTTAGAACTTACGACGATAATAAAGACGATAAATATGCTGGGTATCTAAAATTCCCAGCGAGCCGCCGAAAGGGTCAAAGGTCAGCCCGCCTATCGCTGAGCGCCCGAACTCGCCAAATTGAAAAGTTAGCTCATCATCTAAAGTAAAACTGTATTTACCCTCAAAAAAGAAATTGTGATGATTTTCATACCGCACATTCTCGCCGACATTCATCATTATTAAATCNNTAAGCTATTTCTATTCCGGCGTGATTAATGTCATCGGTAATGGGCCCGGCATATTCATATTCATTGCGGGTAAAATCCAAAAATATCTCCCACTTCTGGAGCGGGCGCAAGGTAAGCCCGAATTTATAAGAGTTATTAAAAGGATACGGCGGCAGGGGGAAATAATATTGATTATACAAAAAGGTGGTTGGCCGGCGAAAGGTCTTTCCGTATTCACTAAAGGTCTCAAAGCTTCCGCTGCTTAAAATCCCCCGGGGGAAGGCATCGTAGGCCGCGTTAATATCATTGGTATATTCCCAAATGCTATACGCCGACACCCACTCAAAGAAATCATAATTCGCCCCCAAAGAAAAGGTTTTCGTTGAAGGGTTTTTGTCATCCGGAATAATACTGTTATCTAAAGTCCTGTCGCTTTGGACATCCACTAAATAGGGGTCTTTCGCGGCATGGGTCTGGTGCATATCATGATAAATCGCTAAAACTTTGGTGGTCAGCTTCTCGGCAGGTTTATAGGTAGTTTCGGAACGGGCTACATTTTCTAAATATTTACCGTTGGATTTATGCACATTCCTCACATCAAAAAGCTCATCCAGCCTGCGATCTAAAGTTGAGACTTCCAGGCGCAGGCCAAAAACATTCCGGCCGATATCAATCCCATCACCGATAGCGGAAGGGGCCACATCATCCCAGCTTAAACTGGGCTGATTATAATCGGTATCGCTGTAAAGCTTAACAAAAGGCTTTCTAAAATGGATATGCCTAGACCAAAATCTGTCCTTACGGGTTTCCCGATAGCTGGCTAAGGCCGGGTCAAAACCTTCATCCATATGGGTAAATTGCAGTCTTCCCTTAAAAAAAGAAAAATCTGTTTCTTGGGGTTTGATGGAATTATAATTCAAACCTAAAAGGTCTCTATCCGGCGAACCTAANNCCATTCCCCGCTTATTACTGGAATAAGAAGAAGATATATCCTGTTTGGAAAGCGAAACAGCCACTTCGCTTTCCAATTTGGTTCCGGTAACCGGGCTAAATCCGGAGTCAAGCCCCCAGGTATAATTTACCGCGTCCCGCTCATAATTTTCATCTTCATTCAGGCCTAAGCGATAAGTATAGGTACTGCCCAGCGTCAACTTATCACCTATATCCTGCTTAAAACGCGCGGCTATGGGAAAATTATCAAAACTATTATACTCCTGCCAGAGGCCCTTAGGAGAGGCCCCGGTCATTTTAAATGAGGTTTCATCCGTAGGCTGGTAGTCAAAAGACAATCCCCTTAAAGCAGTCAACCGGACCATATCGCTGTCGCGGGTAGCGAAAGCTAAAGAATCACTCCATCTTCCCAAGCTAAAATCGCGGGCTCCGGCACCGCTGTTAAAATGGCCCGGCTCCCACTTTAGAATCCAAGGGCTTTCCTCCCAATAGATATGGCGGTTGGAAAGCCCTAAAGGATCATCACTGGTTAAGGCCTGGTCGCTTAAAGCCATAGGGAAAACCCTGAGCTTGGCGTTATCCAGAGCATAATCAAACCACAATTCTCTTACCGGCTGAAATTCCCGATGGATTTTTTTTGACGGGATATTAAAAGTCCCGCCAAAGGTCGTCTGCTGGGCCAGGGCCGAAGTCTTATCATCCTTAACCTTGATTTCCGGAATGGCAAAAGAATCACCTAAGTTTTTAGTGTAAAAAGTTTCATTAAAAATTCGTCCGGTGTTTGACCAGTATTTCAGNNCTCCAGGGGTCAACCGTTATATTGGTATGAAAACTTAAGCCCTCAGTATTCTTGGCATCCAGATTCGCCCGGAAGCGGTCAAATATCCTGCGGTCAAAGGTATTTTCGCGATTATTTAAGGCCGCGTCCGATAAAATATGATAATCCCTTTCATTCAGGTTTCCGTTGGCCTTTTTCCATTCAAAGCCATCAGAGGAAGCACCAAAGGCAATCTGATATTCTCCGGAAAGCTTAA
>DOMD01000144.1 GCA_003510525.1 Candidatus Omnitrophota bacterium | reverse complement strand
CGCCACCTTCCCATAATAATGCTTACCGGAAAAGGCGATATACTGGATAAGATAAAAGGCATTGACTCCGGGGCCGATGATTACATAGTAAAACCCTTTGAGCCGGCGGAACTTCTGGCCCGCATCCGGATGATTATCCGCCGCAGTGAACGCGACCTGGAGGCAAACCCGCTGACCCGGCTTCCGGGAAACATCTCCATCACCAACGAGCTCCAAAACCACATTGACCAAAAAACCCTCTTTGCCGTCGGNNGATGATTTTGTGGGGCATATCGGAGGCGATGACTTTGTCTTTATTACTACCCTGGATAAAGCCGAGGAAATCTCCCGCAAGATAATTGAGGAATTCGAAAAAAAGGTTCCCTCTCTCTATACCCCGGAAGACGCTAAAAACGGCTGGATTATGGCCCATGACCGAAAAGGCCAACTGCAAAAAGTTAACCTTCTCTCGGTTTCTATCGGCATAGTAACTAATGAATTCCGGGCCATTACCCACCCGGCCCAGATTGGCGAGATCGGCGCGGAGTTAAAAGAAGCGGCCAAGCGCTTAGAGCGCTCTAATTACATTAAAGACCAGCGTAAAGAAGGCTAAAATTTATGAGACTAAATAAATTCATCATCTCCGGTTTTATTTTAGCCATGGTTCTCTGGATAAATATCTTTTTNNGAAAATATGGTTTCCCAAGAGGCCGCCCTGGAGGCTGAAAAAAAATATCCCGGCCCGCCGAATCGCGCCAAATACAAGTTGATAACGAAATTTATCGAAGAATACAAAAAAACCGCCAAAGAAAAAATAAAAAAACTCACCCTGGAGGAATACGCCAAGCTCAAGGATAATAACCAGGACGAAAACGGCCAAACCTATCTGATGGAGCTGGACTGCTGGCACTGGGGAAGGTTTGTGGATAATGTCCTTAAATACGGGCATCCTGGAGATGAAATTAAGGGAGGATTCCAGCAAGATAACCTAACCCTGGCCCCAAATGGAAGATCTTTGGCTTATAATCAATTCCTCTTTTACTTTTCGGCCTTTTTATATAAAATTTTTTCCCGGATAAAACCGGTTCCCTTATTCACCTTTCTCTTCTATCTGCCGCTTCTCTTTACCACGGTCTTTATCAGCACCCTGTATCTATTCTGCCTTAAGAAATGGGGCATGCTCTGCGGGCTGATGGCCTGCCTATTCGTAGGATTAGCCCCGGTTTTCTTAGACCACAGCGTCGCCGGATGGTTTGATATGGACATCCTGAACCTGACTTTCCCCCTGCTTATCGCCTGGAGCTATCTAAACATTTTCCCGGCCTCTCCATTTCCCCTCCCCTCGCGGGAGGGGTCAGGGGAGGGGAAAAATAATAAAGCCGTCTTCCTGTGGACCTTTATTGCCGCCTTCTGGACCGGCCTATTTTCTTTTACCTGGATAGGCTGGTGGTTTATCTTTTTAATCATCATTATCTATGAAGGCTACTCCATCCTGCGCTTGGTATTAGCGCGTTACCTGCACCAAGAGAAAAACCCTGAACTTTGCAAAAAACACCTTCTCGCCCTAAGCTTATTTATTATTTTTAGTTTCTTCTGGATTTGGATATTAGCCGGGAGCCAACCTTTATCATCCCTATCCACCCAGGTCAAGGAAATCTTTACTTTAAATAAACCCTTAACCGCCTCTATCTGGCCGAATGTCTTTTCCACGGTTGAGGAACTAAGAAGGCCGGAACTTCGAGAGGTGATTAATTTGTTAGGGAGGCCGGCTTTCTTCTTTTCCGCCCTGGCCTGCCTCTTACTCTTATTCCTGCGCACTACCAGAAAGCGTAAATACGGGGAGTTTGAATACGAGTCAACCGTATTCTTTACCCTTTGGGCTATGGCCAGCTTCCTGGCCTGCCTTAAAGGGGTAAGGTTTACGGTATTTTTACTCCTGCCTCTGGGTATTTCCCTGGGCCGGATGCTTAATGAGGCCTATCACTATTTTAAGGCCAGGAACAACCGCTTGTCTCTTTTGGTTACGGCAATTATTTTTTATTTCTTAACCATTCAATCCCTTAACGCCGGCTACGATAAAATCAGGCTGGCCTATCCCCTGATTAACGACAAATGGTATAAGATACTCAACTCCCTGAAAAAATCCAGCCCCCCGGAGGCGGTAATCAATTCCTGGTGGGATTTTGGGGACTGGTTTAAGGCGGTGGCTAACCGTAAGGTAATCTTTGACGGCCAAAGCCAAAATACACCTCAAGGATACTGGATGGCCAATGTCTTGATTACCGACGATGAAAAAACGGCAATAAATACCCTGCGTATGTTGAATAACGGCGGCAACCAGGCTTTCGAAGCGATTAACCGGCATTTTAATAACCCCTTAAAATCAGTCCTGCTGTTAAAAAAAATACTTGCCTCGGAGTCAGCTGAAGCAAAAAAAATATTAGAAACAAGTCTGCCTCCATCCGTAACCGGCGAAATAATCCGGCTCATTTTTGAGCCTCCCAAAAACCCAGCCTATTTTATTGTTGACCCAACAATGCCGGGCAAAATGAACGCCATCTCTTATCTGGGTAATTGGGACTTTCTTAAAGTCCACATCAGCCAAAACCTAAAAAATGGTACAGATACCCCTACTATTGATGAGCTGGTAAAATTAGGCGAAAATTCCACCGCCATCCAGAAACTCCATCAGGAAGCAGCCTTGCTTAATCGGTCCGAAACCGATAACTGGATTTNNGTCTATTTCTACTCCCGGGAAGACAATAAATACAAAACCCCCAAAAGCCTGTTTATTTTAGAAAACAACGAACTTAAAGAAATAACCTATCCCGACAATCAGATAACTCCATCAGTACTTATGTTAAAAGAGAAAGAAACCTACCAGGCTATTATGCTTAATCAAAGCCTGGCTAAAAGCCTTTTTACCCGCTTATATTTTTTAAACGGCGCCGGCCTTGCACATTTTAAGCCCTTTTTAGAAGAAAAAGACGGCGAGGGCGCAATCAAAATTTTTGAAATTATTTGGTGAAACCAAGGGAGTTCCAAACCCGCATTGGAATAAGGTCAAAACAAAAGTAGCGGCGCGATTTAT
>DOMD01000155.1:759-14608 GCA_003510525.1 Candidatus Omnitrophota bacterium | reverse complement strand
AATTTCTCCAGCCTCTGGGGTAAGCAGGTTAAGGTTAATGGCACAGATGAGGGCACGGCTATTGACTTTGATGAAGAGGGGGCATTAGTGGCGCGTCAGGCCAGCGGTGTGCGCAAGCATATATTTGCCGGCGATGTGGAGTTGTTGAGGTCGGGCTTATGATTTTAGTCTGTGATATCGGAAATACCAACATTACCGCGGGTTTATTCCGGGGGATGCGGTTAGTGTATAAAACTAAATTCCCAACTTCTAAGGTAGGGAACGGTTCTAAACCGTTCCCTATGAGAATTGTTTTCTCTCAAATAGAGGCAATAGTTATTTGCAGTGTGGTTCCCCGGGCGCTTACATCTTTAAAGGCCTCTTTTAAAAGCTTAAAAAATATCCCGGTTTATTGTTTAGGCGGGAATCTCACTGCCCCAATTAAAAATCTCTATGCCCGGCCTAAGCAGGTGGGCCAGGACCGTTTAGTCAATGCCTATGCCGCCTCCAGGCTTTACGGCGCGCCTTTAGTGGTTATTGACTTTGGCACGGCGGTTACCCTGGACGTGATTTCTAAAAACCGGGAGTATCTGGGGGGGATGATTCTTCCGGGATTAGAGCTTTCCTTGGACGCCCTATCCGCGCGCGCCGCTTTACTGCCGAGAGTAAAATTAGAAAGGCCCAAGGAATTTATCGGCCGGGATACCAAAAGCAGTATGCTAAGCGGCGTTGTTTACGGATTCGCGGCTTTAACCGATAGTCTAAGCCAAAGGATAAAAAAGGAAATAGGCGATTCGGCCAAAGTCATCGGTACCGGAGGAAACATTANNAAATTAAGTCTGGCGGATAATGGTAAAATGGGGTAAAATAAGACATAAAGGTCAAGGCTGAGGTTTTAGGTTAAGCTTGTCTTGGCCTTGACCTGAACCTCAGCCTTCTCTTTTAACAATTCATAGGAGGAAGATATGGCTATTTCCAGGAAAGGGTTTTTAAAGTTGTCATTAGGAACTGTTTCCGGTCTTTTATTAGGCGGCGCGGCTAAGGGGACAAATTCATTATTGGCTCAGACTGAGACAACAAATGTAACCGAGACTATGTATAAGGTGGGAGATANNAACGAAGAATTTTGGAAATATATTGGATAAACCGCCAACGGCGGGTAAATTCTAAGAAAGGAAGAAAATGAATTCAACCCAAAACCAAAACAGTTTTTACGGACTGGGTATAGCTCCGGGGCTTCTGGAGGTGCTGGATAAACTAAAATTTAAGGTGCCTACCCCAATTCAGCATAAGGCCATACCTATAGCCATTGAAGGTAAGGATATTATCGGCATCGCCCAGACCGGCACCGGCAAGACCCTGGCTTTCGGAATCCCGATGATTCAACAGCTGGCCCAGAAAAGAGGCCGGGGCCTGGTGTTGGTTCCTACGCGCGAGCTCGCGATTCAGGTTAACGAAGCCCTGGCCAAGTTTGCCCCGATACTTAAGATGAGAACCGCGGTGCTTATCGGCGGGGAATCTATGCATCTGCAGATCCAATCTTTAAGGAATGACCCCCGGATTATTATTGCCACCCCCGGCCGGCTGATTGACCATATCGGCCAGCATACCCTGCGGCTTGACGATGTGGTTATTCTTGTGCTTGATGAGGCCGACCGCATGCTGGATATGGGTTTTGCCCCGCAAATAGAGCGTATCTTAAGGCTCATTCCCCGGGAGCGCCAGACCATGCTTTTTTCAGCCACGATGCCCGCCAGCATCGTGAAAATTGCCTCCGCCTATATGCAGCTGCCGGTGCGCACCGAGATAGCCCCGACCGGAACCGCGGCCGAGCTGGTTTCCCAGGAGCTGTTTATTGTCAGCCGGGATCTAAAGGGAAGGCTTTTGGGTGAATTGCTTAAACAATACAGTGGTTCGGTACTCTTGTTTATTCGAACCAAAATCGGGGCCCGGAAAGTGACCCGCGTCTTAAGAACAATGGGTCATTCTGTCGCCGAGATTCACGCCGATCGGACCTTATCCCAGCGCAAAGAAGCCTTAAGCGGATTTAAGTCCGGGAAATACCGTATCCTCGCGGCTACCGATATCGCGGCCAGAGGTATTGACGTAAAAGGAATTGAACTGGTGATAAATTACGACCTGCCTGATGATCCGGAAAATTATGTCCACAGGATAGGCCGCACCGGAAGAGCCGGGTTGAAAGGCCGGTCCATATCCCTGGCCACCCCGGATCAGGGAGATGATGTGCGCAATATTGAAAAGATTATCCGGACATCTATTCCTTTATCCAGGCATCCCGGTGTTCCCGCGGAAAGTTTTTCTTCCGCGCATAAAGCGCCGGCCCGGGCACATAAATCTTATCGTCCCCAGAGGCAGAATTTTAGCCGCTTTCATCGAAGGTAAAAAGGCTAACCGGTTACGCCTCAAAAAAAGCAACCCAAAAAAAATACTTGACAGAATTTTTTTTACGATTATAATTAGCACTCTGGCACTTAGAGTGCTAATTCAGGGGGATAGGCTTTCCTTTCATTAAAGGAAAGGCCGAATAAACAAAAAATAGTTAAGTTTAAGGAGGAGGCAGGGCATGAATATACAACCACTTGGAGACAGGGTAATAATCAAGCCGCTGGAGGCGGAGAGTAAGACTAAAGGCGGAATTGTTATTCCGGATACAGCCAAAGAGAAGCCGCAGGAAGGTAAAGTCGTGGCGGTAGGCAAGGGTAAAGTTTCTGATGATGGTAAACTGCAGGCTTTAGAGGTAAAGGCCGGAGATAAGGTTCTTTACGGGAAATATTCCGGAACTGAAATTACCACTAAAGAAGGCGAAGAACTGTTAATCATGAAGGAAGAGGATATTTTAGCGATAATCAAATAATAATCTTAAGGAGGATTTAGAATGGCAAAACAATTATTATTCAGCGATGACGCCAGACGCCAGATTTTAAGCGGCGTGGAACAGCTGGCCCGGGCAGTCAAGATAACCCTTGGCCCCAAGGGAAGAAATGTGGTCATTGACAAAAAATTCGGCTCACCCACTATTACTAAAGACGGGGTAACCGTAGCCAAAGAAATTGAGCTGGAGAATGTCTATCAGAATATGGGCGCCCAGATGGTTAAAGAGGTGGCTGAAAAGACTTCAGATAACGCCGGCGACGGCACCACCACCGCGACCGTTTTAGCGGAGTCAATCTATCGCGAGGGGTTAAAGAATGTAACTGCCGGGGCTAATCCTATGGCTTTAAAAAGAGGGATTGAGAAGGCAGTTGAGAAGGTAATTGAGGAGCTGAAGAAGTTTTCTGTTCCAATCAAAGACAAAAAAGAAGTGGCTCAGGTTGCCTCTATCGCCGCTAACTGCGATGTCGCTATCGGAGATTTGATTGCCGAGGCAATGGATAAAGTGGGTAAAGACGGGGTTATTACCGTGGAAGAGGCCAAGTCAATAGCTACTACCCTGGAAGTGGTTGAAGGGATGCAGTTTGACCAGGGGTATCTCTCTCCTTACTTCGCGACTGATACCGAAAGAATGGAAGTGGTTATGGATGATCCTTATATTCTCATTCACGAGAAGAAAATTTCTTCTTTGAAGGACCTCTTGCCTTTATTAGAAAAGGTTGCCCGCAGCGGCAAGCCCCTTTTGCTTATTGCTGAAGAGATTGAGGGCGAGGCTCTGGCTACTTTGGTGGTCAATAAAATCCGCGGAACCCTGCAGGTCGCGGCAGTAAAGGCCCCCGGATACGGCGACAGGCGCAAGGCCATGCTTGATGACATCGCGGTGCTTACCGGCGGAAAGGCCATCACCGAAGACTTGGGCATTAAGCTTGAGAATGTGGATATTGGGGATTTAGGAAAGGCCAAGAGGATAAAGATTGATAAAGAAAATACTACCATAGTTGAAGGCGCTGGCAAAGGCCAGGCCATCAGCGGTAGAATTGCCCAGCTCAGAAAACAGATTGAAGGCACTGATTCTGATTATGACAAAGAGAAGCTCCAGGAGCGCCTGGCCAAGCTGGCCGGCGGGGTTGCCGTAATCAATGTGGGAGCCGCGACCGAAACCGAGATGAAAGAGAAAAAAGCCAGAGTTGAGGATGCCTTACACGCCACCCGCGCCGCGGTTGAAGAAGGAATTATCCCTGGCGGCGGAGTAGGATTGCTTCGTTGTATACCCGCCCTGGATAAGCTCAAAGGCGATGAGGATGAGAAAATCGGAGTGGACATCGTCAGACGCGCCCTGGAAGAGCCTATCCGCCAGTTGACCTTTAACGCTGGATTGGAAGGTTCAGTGATTGTCCAGAGAGTAAAACAGGAAAAAACTAACACCGGATTCAATGTGGCTACCGGTGAGTATGTGGATATGATTGTTGCCGGGGTAATGGACCCGACCAAGGTTACCAGAACCGCTCTTCAGAATGCCGCGAGCATTGCCGCGCTGCTTTTGACCACTGAAGCCATTATTGCCGATATGCCGGAAAAAGACAAACCGGGAATGCCTCCTATGCCAGGCGGCCCGGGCGGCGGATACGGCGGCGGCGGTGATATGTATTAAAAATTGCCATAATTCAGCAAGGCAATAAAAACCAAAAAAAGGGCTTCGAGATAAAACTCGAAGCCCTTTTTGTGGTGTATGTAGTGGCGGTTCGCGAACCGCCACTACTACTACATTTTCTCTATGTCGTTTTTAGCGGTTATGTTATAATCTAAATATGCTCACCTATATAATCAAAAGACTATTGGGGATGTTTCCTCTTTTGTGGGGGATAATCACTATTTCCTTTATGGTTATCCATCTTGCTCCCGGCAAGCCGTCCGCTTTAACCGAGGCTATGAATCCCAGGGTCTCCTCAGAGGTGAGAGAGAGGCTGAATAAGCTCTACGGTTTAGACCGGCCGCTGACTATCCAATATTTTGATTGGTGCCGCAAGATAATTACTTTGGATTTCGGCGCTTCGTTTATTGACGGCAGGCCGGTTATCCGAAAGATTGGCGAGCGCCTGCCCTTGACGGTTTTTATCAATATCACGTCGCTTTTTATTATTCTCTTTCTGGGGATTATCATCGGTTTAAAATGCGCTTCTCAGNNGGGCTCAAATTAAGATGGCTTCCTATTTCCGGGATAACCTCTTTGGATTTTGAATATTTTACCTTCTGGGGTAAGGCGGGGGATTTACTTAAACATCTGGCTTTGCCTCTTTTTGTTTCATGTTTTGGCGGTCTGGCCGGGATTTCCCGCTATATCCGTCAGAATACCTTAGAGATATTAAAGACACCTTATATTCGCGCCGCCCGGGCCAGAGGGCTCACCCGTTCTGCCGTGCTTATTCAACACGCCCTTCCCAATACCTTACTTCCGGTAGTTACTATTCTGGGATTATCTATTCCCGGTTTAATCGGTGGAAGCGTTATTTTTGAATCTATCTTTGCCTTGCCGGGAGTGGGCAGGCTTTTTTATGAGGCGGTAATGGCCCGGGATTACCCGATGATAATGGCGGAGTTGGTTATTGGCGCGGCCTTGACCTTGTGGGGAAATTTTCTGGCGGATATTGCCTATAGCTATGTTGATCCCCGGATAAGATATAAAAGATGAAGCCTAAATTATTAGCCGGAATAATTATTATCGGTATATTGAGCGCGGGCGCGATTTTTGCCCCGCTTTTGGCTAAGCATGACCCGAACAAAATTGTCTTTGAGGATGTCCTCACCGGGCCTTCGCAGAAACACATCTTAGGCGCCGACCAATTAGGCCGGGATCTTTTCAGCCGGATGCTTTTTGGGGCCCGGGTGTCTTTATTGGTCGGGGTGATCGCCGTGGGCATAGCGGTTTTGGCGGGTTTGGTTTTGGGTTCTCTGGCCGGATTTCTGGGCGGGATTACGGATACCCTGATTATGCGTTTTGTGGATATTATGCTTTGTTTTCCGGCCTTCTTCCTGATTCTGGCGGTGGCGGCAATTTTAGAGCCTTCCATATTTAATATTATGCTGATTATTGGTTTGACTAGTTGGATGGGGACAGCCCGTTTAGTCCGGGCTGAGATTTTGTCTTTAAAAGAGAAGGAATTTATCCTGGCGGCCAGGGCAATCGGTTTGAGTAATTTCAGGATAATCCTGGGCCACCTTATTCCTAATGCCCTAAATCCGGTGATAGTCAATGCCGCCTTAGGGGTAGGTTCGGCCATACTTTTAGAGTCATCCTTAAGTTTTCTGGGCCTGGGGGTCCAGCCGCCTCAGGCCAGCTGGGGAAATATCCTGGCTGAGTCTAAAGCGGTTTTAGGGGCAGCCTGGTGGATGTCGGTTTGTCCGGGCCTGGCCATACTTCTGACAGTCTTGGGTTTTAATTTATTAGGAGAAGGCTTAAGAGAAACCAGTAACCAGTAACCAGATAAATGAACAAGCTATTAGAGATTAAAAATTTGAGCATCCGGTTTTGCCGGCAGCATAGGACGGTTCAGGCGGTGGAGAAAGTAGATTTAGATCTATTTGAGAATGAGATTCTGGCCTTAGTGGGTGAGTCCGGAAGCGGCAAGACCATGACCGCTTTAAGTATTACGAAAATTCTTCCTCAATCCGCCACAATAACCGAAGGCAAGGTTATTTTTCAAGGCCGCGATTTGTTAAAAACCGCAGAGCGGGATTTAGAGGCAATCCGGGGAAAGGAAATCTCTTATATATTTCAGGAGGCTCAGGCCTCTTTAAATCCGGTCTTGTCCATTGGCCGGCAGATTCAGGAGAGCGTTATCTTGCATCATCAGGCAAAGGATAAAAAACAAGCCTTGAGTATGTCCGAGGATTTGTTAAAACTAGTTAGACTGCCTCACCCTGAGAGGATATTAAGAAGTTATCCCCACCAGCTCTCCGGAGGGATGAACCAGCGGGTAATGATCGCTTTGGGTTTAAGCTCCGGGCCTAAGCTTTTGATCGCCGATGAGCCGACCAGTTCTTTGGATGTTACCGTTGAGGCCCAAATTATCCGGATGCTCTTAGAGCTTAAAGAACAATTGCGTTTCAGCATTTTATTTATTACCCATAATCTGGCCTTGGCTGAGCGGTTCGCTTCCCGGATTGCTATTATGTTTAAAGGTAGAATCGTGGAAGCGGGGCTGACCAAAGATATTTTCTCAGCGCCTAAACATCCGCACACCCGGGAGTTGATTAACTCAATAATCCGGCTGTAACCTGAATTCCAAACCCGCATTGGAACCAACATTCCAATGCGGGTTTGGAAGGAAACGGTGAACTGATGATTTTGTTAGAGGTGATAGGGTTAAAAAAATATTTTCCCATTGAAAAAGGCATCTTCAGGATGAGAAGCGGTTTTATTAAGGCTGTTGACGGAGTAAGTTTTTTCCTTGCTGAAGGAGAGGTTTTGGGGGTGCTGGGTGAGTCCGGATGCGGCAAGAGTACCCTGGCCAAGTTAATCTTAAAGTTAATGGAACCTACCAGCGGTAAAATAGTTTTTTCCCCTTTACTGGCTAATATCAGAAGGTCGGTGGGGATTATTTTTCAGGATCCGTTTTTAAGCTTAGACCCCAAGATGCGCGTCAGGGATATTCTCCGCGAGCCGTTTTTAGCGCGTAAATTAAAAGTCAGCGATGATAAAATAGTGGAATTGCTTGGGCTGGTTGGGCTGGGCGGAGATTTATTGAGGCGTTTCCCCCACCAGCTCAGCGGCGGCCAGCGCCAGAGGGTCTGTATTGCCAGGAGCTTAAGCCTAAAGCCAAAACTTTTGGTCCTGGATGAGCCGCTTTCTTCCTTAGACTTGATTAGCCAGAAGCAGATTTTAGAATTATTGCTGGGCCTGCGAATGAAATTTAAAATGTCTTATTTGTTTATCAGCCATAATATCGCGCTTATCCGGGAAATCTCTGACCGGATAATAGTGATGTCCGCCGGTAAAATAGCGGAGGAAGGAAAGACGGCGGAAATTTTTAATTTCCCTAAATCCGGTTACACAAAAAAACTCCTTGAAGCGGCAAGTTAGATAAGCTATAATAACTTGTTAAATTAAAAAATCAAGGTCATTTTTATGTTTGGATTACAAAAATTATGCCAGAATTTCTCAGGCCGTATGTATTAACTTTTATTCCTATCTTTGTGGCGGTGGATGCCCTGGGGAATATTCCTCTCTTTGTCTCCCTGACTCATTCTTTAAACAAGAAACAGAAGCAAAGAGTGATTCGGGAATCGCTTTTAACGGCAACGGTAATCGCGGTTTCCTTTATGTTTTTAGGTAAGGCAATTTTAAGGGTTTTGAATATCAGCGTGGCTGATTTTCAGATAGCCGGGGGAATATTGCTTTTGGTTATCTCCACTAATCTTCTTTTGGCCGGCAAGGGCCGGGATTCAGTTTTAAGCAAGGGAAGCTCGGAGGCCGGGGTTTTTCCTTTAGGCACGCCCTTAGTTACCGGGCCGGCGGTGTTGACCATGATCTTGATGGTGGTGGATAACTTTGGCTGGATGCCGTCTTTGATTTCTTTGCTTTTAAATATGCTGATTGTCTGGTTTACTTTTCGTTACGCCGATCTTTTTACCGCGTTAATCGGCGAGGCCGGGATGCGGGCGTTTTCCAAAATTATCTATATTTTTCTGGCGGCTATCGCGGTAATGATGATGCGTAAAGGCATAACGGGGTTTCTTTTATGAGTAGTAAGGTTTTGACTTTTATTCTGGCCGGAGGCAAGGGAGAGCGGTTGCATCCTTTGACTAAGGACCGGGCTAAACCGGCAGTTCCTTTTGGGGGAATTTACCGGATTATTGATTTTACTTTATCCAACTGCATAAACTCCGGACTGCGCCGCATCCACGTCTTGATTCAGTATAAGTCCATATCCTTACAACGTCATCTGAGGATAGGGTGGAATGTCTTTAATTCCGACCTGGGAGAATTCATTGATGTCATCCCGGCCCAGCAAAGGGTGGGTTCGGATTGGTACCGGGGCACCGCCGATGCCATTTATCAGAATATTTACACCATTGAACAGGAAAAGGCGGATGATGTCTTGATTCTGGCCGGAGACCATGTCTATAAGATGAACTATTATAAGATGATTGATTATCACCGTCAATTGGGAGCGGACCTTACGGTGGGCGTCTGTGAGATGGAAAAAGATAAATCTTCCCAGCTGGGCGTGCTTGAGGTTGACGATAAGGGGAGAGTTTTGGGTTTTGAGGAAAAACCGGATAAACCTAAAACTATTCCCAAAAAATCAGATAAAATATACGCCTCAATGGGAATTTATGTTTTTAACCGCCGGGTGCTGGCGGAGGAATTGATTGAGGATTGCGCCAAGAATACCGATCATGACTTTGGAAAGAATATCATTCCTCAGATGATTAAAAAGGCAAAATTAGTCTACGCCTATAATTTCTCTTCCATAAAACGCGAAGGCGAGCAATGCCTGGCAGGTGAATCCGCGAACTATTGGAGGGATATCGGGACCATTGATGCTTATCACGAGGCCAATATGGACCTCCTGGGGCCGGAGCCGATTTTTAATCTCTACGACCGGGAATGGCCGATCAGGACTTATCAGGAGCAGTTTCCTCCGGCGAGAACCGTGCATTCCGGGGAAGAGACCAAGGAAAGAATAGGATTGTTTCTGGATTCTCTGGTTTCCAGCGGCTGTGTTATCAGCGGGGGAAAGGTCCAGCGTTCAATACTTTCGCCTAATGTGCGGATTAACAGCTTCTCTGAGGTCTATGATTCTATTTTGATGGAGGGGGTGGATGTGGGCAGGCATGCCAAAATAAAACGGGCGATTATTGATAAAGAAGTGAAGCTCCCCCAAGGAATAATAATCGGATATGATCCGCTCGAGGATAAAAAAAGGTTTCATGTTACTGATTCGGGGATTGTGGTGGTGGGAAAAGGAACCGAGATACGATAGGCCCTCATGATAAGAAAGGCCAAGATAGGCGATATAAAACGGATACAAGAGTTGATTAATTATTTTGCCGGCCAGGACCTGATGCTGCCGCGCTCTTTGAATATCTTGTATGAGAATTTAAGGGATTTCTTTATTTATGAGGATAAAAATAAAATTGTCGGCTGTTCGGCCCTGCATATCTCCTGGGATGATCTGGCTGAGATAAAGTCTTTGGCGGTGGCCAAGAATTATCAGAACAAGGGAATAGGCAGAAAGTTAGCTGAGGCCTGCATTCTGGAGGCCAAGGAAATCGGGGCGGGAAGGGTATTTGTGTTGACTTACGCGCCGGATTTTTTTAAGAAACTCGGGTTTAGGCAGACAGCCCATAACAAATTGCCGCATAAGATTTGGGCTGAGTGTATTAATTGCCCGAAGTTCCCGGATTGCCGGGAAACGGCGTTGATTAAGAAAATATGAGGTGCGATAAATCGCACCGCTACAGTAGCGGCGCCATTTATGGCGCTAATACGCGAGGGAGATAAGAAATGGATTATTTGTTTACTGAAGAACAGAAAATGATCAGGGATTTATGCCGCCAGATTGCCAGAGAAAAAATAGCTCCGATAGCGGCGGAGTATGACCGTAGTGAAAAGTTTCCTCATGAGGCAATCAAGATAATCGCCGATTCCGACCTTTTCGCGATTTTCGTGCCGGTGGAATACGGCGGCACCGGAGGCGGGGTTTTGGATTTATCCATTGCTACCGAAGAGCTGTCCCGGGCCTGCGGTGGTATTGCCGTGTGCTACGCGGCGTCAGCCTTAGGGACATTTCCTATAGTCTTATTCGGAAACGACCAGCAGAAGAAAAAATATCTTCCGGATTTAGCAAAAGGCAAGACGATTGCCGCTTTTGGAGTTACCGAACCTGAGGCCGGTTCGGACGCCTCAGCGATCAAGACTACCGCCGAGAAAAAAGGGGATTACTATATCCTAAACGGCACCAAGCATTTTATTGACAACGGGGGTGAAGCCGGAATTTATACCATAATCGCCATGAGTGATCGTAATAAGGGAGCCAGGGGAGCTTCCGCCTTTATCGTGGAAAAAGGCACTCCCGGATTTACCTTTGGCAAGAAAGAAGATAAGCTGGGTATCCGGGCTTCCGTTACCAGCGAGCTTATCTTCAGCGACTGTAAGATTCCCAAAGAAAATCTGATTGCCAAGGAAGGCATGGGTTTTATTGTTACTATGAAGACCTTTGATATGTCCCGTCCCGGGGTAGCCGCCCAGGCTCTGGGAATTGCCCAGGGGGCCTTGGATGTGGCGGTTAAATACGCGCGGGAAAGGCGTCAGTTCGGAAAATCTATCGCCAGCTTTCAAGGGATTCAATGGATGCTCGCGGATATGGCCACTAAAATAGAGGCATCGCGCTCCCTGATTTATTCTTGCGCTAAGATGATTGACAGCGGTAATACTAATGTGGCTAAAGAGTCGGCAATGGCCAAGCTTTTTGCTTCGGATACGGCAATGCAGGTGTCTACCGACGCGGTGCAGATTTTAGGCGGTTACGGTTATATGCGGGATTATCCGGCCGAGAAATATATGCGCGATGCCAAGATCACCCAGATATACGAAGGAACAAACCAGATTCAACGTAACATCATCGCCCTGCAGTTAATCAGGGAAGCGGCAAAATAAAAAACGCGGAAATACGCGGAACAGTACGCGGAACTACGCTTGACATATTATGCGTGGTTCAGCGTGCAGTTCCGCGTGGTTCAGCGGTATTGATATGAACATAATTGTCTGTATAAAACAAGTCCCGGAAACCACGGAAGTCCGGATTAACCCTGAGACTAATACTTTAATGCGTGAGGGGGTAAAGTCTATCATTAATCCTTTTGATATGTACGCGATTGAGGAGGGGGTGCGGCTAAAGGAAAAAGTCGGAGGCAAGGTTACGGTATTGACTATGGGCCCGCCCCAAGCAGAGGCGGCTTTAAAAGAGGCAATATCTCTGGGCGCGGATGAGGCGGTATTATTGTCTGACCGGGCCTTTGCCGGAAGTGACACCTGGGCCACCAGCTATACTCTGGCCGCGGGGGTGCGCAAGCTTAAAGAGTATGATTTGATTATCTGCGGTAAGCAGGCCTCTGACGGAGATACTGCCCAGGTAGGGCCGGGAATAGCCACTCACTTAGATATTCCGCAGGTAACTTATGTAAAGAAAATAGAGGAAGTCAAGGATAAGACTATCAGAGTGGAACGGATGACCGAGGAGGGCTATGAGGTAATTGAGTCTTCTTTGCCGTTACTTATTACGGTGGTTAAGGAAATTAATACTCCCCGGATGCCTTCTCTGCGCGGGTTGATGCGCTCTAAACAGGCCAAGATAACCGTATTAGGGGTTAAGGATTTAGATGTGGAGGCGACTCATCTTGGATTATGCGGTTCTCCTACCCAGGTGGCTAAGATTTTTACTCCGCCCGCCCGGCCTGAAGGAGAAAAGATTGAAGGGACAGCCGAAGAAATCGCGGTCAAATTAGCGGAAATATTAAAGCGGGAAAAATAATATGCCCATACAAATTATAGTTGAGAAATGCACCGGATGCACCCTTTGCCTGAAGGCCTGTCCGTTTGACGCCATCCGGATGATGGACAAAAAGGCGGTGATTAATTATGATAAATGCACCCTTTGCGGCGCTTGTGTACCGGCCTGCAAATTTAAGGCCATTCTTTTGCAGAAGGAAGTCTGCCCGGTTAAGGTTGATTTTAAGGATTATAAGGGGGTTTGGGTTTTTGCCGAGCAGAAAAAGGGCAAGGTTCAGCCGATAGCCTTTGAGCTTTTGGGTAAGGCCAGGGAACTGGCCGCGGACTTAGGCACGGAGGTTTCCGCGGTATTGCTGGGAAACCGTTTGGAGGAGGAAATCCAAGAGCTAATCTGGCGGGGCGCGGATAAGGTCTATGTGGCGGAAAGATTAGAATTAGCCAATTACCAGGATGAGCCTTATACCAATGTCATAGTTGAACTGATTAATAAATATAAGCCGGAGGCTTTTCTTTGCGGGGCAACTTCTATAGGCCGGTCGTTGATTTCCCGGATCGCCATTAAGATAAAGGCGGGATTGACCGCGGACTGCACAGAGTTGGCTGTGGATAGAGAGAAAAAAATCCTCTTGCAGACCCGTCCGGCTTTTGGCGGAAATATTATGGCAACAATAGTCTGCCCGAATTACCGGCCCCAGATGGCTACGGTTCGGCATAAGGTGTTTCCGGAGGCAATTTCGGATATGAAACGTAAAGGCAAGGTTATCCGGGAGAACTTTGACGGAGCGATTCTAAACAGCCGCACCCGGCTTCTGGATATCATTGATGAGATTGAGTCTACGGTGAATATAGCTGATGCCGATATCATTGTGGCCGGGGGAAGAGGGATGAAGGCCCCGGAAAATTTTAAGCTTTTAGAAGAGCTGGCTAAGGCTTTGGGCGGGGCAGTGGGGGCCTCCCGGGCCGCGGTAGATTCCGGCTGGATGCCCTATTCGCATCAGGTGGGCCAGACCGGCAAGACCGTCTGTCCCAAGGTGTATATCGCCTGCGGCATCTCAGGGCAAATCCAGCATTTGGTGGGGATGCAGTCTTCAGGAACTATTATCGCCATCAATTCCGATTCCTTTGCCCCGATTTTTAAGGTAGCTAATTATGGGATTGTGGGTGACGCGCTGGAGATACTTCCGCTGTTAACTAAGAAGCTGAAAGAGGTTTTAAAAAGATGAAAAAGGCTATTTTGATAACTGGCGGCGCGGGGTTTCTGGGTTCTTATCTTTGTGAACGTTCGCTATATTCAGGGCTAAAAGTATTTTGTCTGGATAATCTGATTACCGGAAGCCTAAAGAATATCGCGCGATTAAAAAAGAATAAAAATTTTGAGTTTATCAAACACGATATCAGTAAGCAAGCAGTCATCAAAGACAAAATAAATTTTATCCTGCATTTTGCCTCCCCGGCCAGCCCGGT
>DOMD01000155.1:0-673 GCA_003510525.1 Candidatus Omnitrophota bacterium | reverse complement strand
TATCACCGGGTGCATAAGGTGGATACCAGGATAGTGCGCATTTTTAATACCTACGGCCCCCGGATGCGTAAGAACGATGGCCGGGCTATTCCCAATTTTATATCTCAGGCCCTAGCCGACCAGCCTTTGACAGTTTACGGAAAAGGCCTACAGACCCGCTCCTTTTGTTATGTGGATGATTTGATTGAGGGGATATGGAGGCTTCTTAACAGTGGTACTAATTCACCGGTGAATATAGGAAACCCTGATGAGATGTGTTTGGTTGATTTGGCTAAACACATAATCCGGATCTCTCAAAGCAAAAGTAAAATTGAATACCGGAAGCTTCCCATAGATGACCCAAAGCAAAGGCGTCCGGACATAGCCCGGGCCAAGAAGTATCTTAAGTGGCAAGCCGGGGTAGTCCTTGAAGACGGCCTGGCCAGAACTATCGAGTGGTTTAGGCAAAACTAAATTTTTTGAGGATGGTATATGTAATTACGATAGTTATCAGTATTTTGATTGCCCTGGCATTGGTTTATTTTTCGGGTTTATCCGCCCAGGGAGAGGGCAAGGCGGGTAAAAAGAAATCAGAGAGTGAAGAATCGACAGAAACTCCGGCCATAGATGAGTCTTTAGAGCAGGCCATAAATGAGAAGCTGGGAAGCTTGAGTGGTTCCGCCGCTCCCAGCCG
>DOMD01000091.1 GCA_003510525.1 Candidatus Omnitrophota bacterium | reverse complement strand
TTAAGCATTTTTATTTATATGAAAAGAATTCATAATAATTTTTTAAAAATGAACTGGAATCCAACTTGCCGTCCTTGATTAGCGATTCAATCCTTAAGCCCATGTCTATGCAATGATCCATATTGGCGTACGAAAAAAGACCCTGCCTACCTAAGGAAAAAATATTGCCCATTTCGGTAAAATATTTGATTACGGTCAACAAGCGGTTATGGTAGCCCTTCCTAAATACCGGATAAGCCACCTCTATCCGTTTTGTCAATATCTCGACCACTTTACTCCTGGAAAGGAATTTATTCTTTTCCAGGTAGTTTATGCATTTATCATAAAGCTCCTTATCCGAGCTATTCCAGATATTATCTCCTTTATAACAGGTAATTTCAAGACATATAATCCCTTTACCCTCATGAAGCATTTCACGGCTAAACCCTCCGACTTCATAAAGGCGGTTAAAAATCAAATCTTCATTATCGCTTTCATTAAAATAAATCCAGGGGTCATCGAAAACCTTATCTACCGATAAAAACATATAAAGAAGTATAATAGACCTGTAGGTTAAACGCTGCGCATCCTGGGTTATTCTATCTTTGCCCGGGGCATTAAGAAGAGCGGTAAAATTATTTATGGGTATGGTGTTAACCAGATAATCCCACCGGATGTCCTTAACACATTCTCCGGCAGAGTATAAAATACGGTTATTCCCGCTGCTATCAGAGGCGATTTCCTTTATATCGCAGTTTAACTCCACATGCCCTGCATATTCTTCTACCTTTTCTGCCAGCTTCTTCGATATACCTCCTATGCCTTTCGGCGGATAATAACTTTCAACCAACGAAGGGTCCTCCGAATGTCTAACACCGAATTTTATGCCTGTCAGGCTTCTTACAATCAGAGAGAAAAGGCTCGGCTCTGGTATCCTTTTTCTGGCTACAATAGAATCTATTTCTGAAGCAGGTATCCCCCATACTTTTTTAACATAAGGACCGAAATAAAGCCTGTACAAAAAAAACCCGAAGCGGTTCCTGACCCAGGCTTCAAAGGAATCTTCATTTTTCTCTTTTAACCTTAGCTTGGCCCCTATCCTGGTCAAGATGTAATCAAGAAAACACCGGATAGTCAACGATAGACTCAAGGTTTTTAAAGCATCGAATATTTTTATCGGATAATCAACGAACTTTCCCATAAAGAACAGCTTGGAAGAAGTAACCGGCAAGCGGTTCATAGGGACTCCTAGTCTGTCTCTAACGAACTCCAGCACGCCCGGTATATGCGTATGGAAATTGTGAGGACCGTAATCAAGCAAATGCTTATTGTGGGAAAAAGTTGCTGCTAGCCCACCGACAAAACCACTCTTTTCTAATATCGTTACCTCAAATCCACGGCGGGATAAAACATATGCGCAGGTCAATCCGGTTATCCCTGCGCCAAGGACAAGAACCTTCTTTTTGTCATTATTCATATCACTTAACTGATACGCCCAAAACCGGTATCAAATGACTCGGCCCTGTGGCATGTTTCACAAATAGGCAACAAATTATTCCCGAGCATAAATTTCCTATACCTTCGAAAATCTTCATTATTCCATATTTTTTCCAGCGGTTCTCTAAGCAGGTTACCGAAGGGTTTACGCACGCCAAAACAGGCTATTACATTCCCCAGGGGATCTATCCTGGCTGTTAAAAGATGCCGGCACTGCAACTTGTCGTANNGATGCCGGCACTGCAACTTGTAGCTTTTGCGCAAATTCCGCAGGTAATAATGCTCCAGGTTCTTAAACAACGAATAGGGAAGGTATTGATTCTGGAAATAGACCTTCTTAGATTCGTGCTCTGCGGAAATAAGCGCATCTTTTAATTCCCGGATGGAAAACTCCGGAAAAGCAGAAGCGCTTTCACTTATAAAAAAATCTTCCCTTGTAAGATGCATAAGCGGTTCTAATTCCCTGATCGAATCAGCGATGCATCCTTTGTCGTATTTCTTTTCGAATTCAAATGTAAGGTTTGTAATACCTTGGCCACTGCAAAACCGCGTAATTTCAGCAAGGTGTTTTAGGTTCTCCTTGCAGATTACCGTTAAAATGTAGGCATAGACATTCCTATGCTGTTTAAGCTCATTCAGGCTCTCCATAAACAAATCATATGATTTCGAGGAATTCCTGATGGCATTATGCACCTCCCGCGGGCCATCTAAGGAGAGCTGAACTGCAGCCACCAGTCCTGCACTAAGAAGCTCCTTGAGTCTCTCTGGGCATGAGCCGTTTGTCATAAGACATACGGACGAACGTTTTTTCCTTTTTAAAAAAAGTAGTATTTGTGTAAGGTCTTTGCGCATTGTCGGCTCCCCGCCCGTAATAGAATAATGCTCAATCTCATGCGGCAAATTATTAATAATACCTTCAATCTGAAGCGTATCTAACTCGCCTGACCTAGCGATATCCCTGGTTTTCAGGTAACACATAGAACAATTGAAATTGCAGCGCATTGTCGGTTCATATATCAGGGTCTTAGGCATCGGCGCTTCGCCACTCTTACGCATTCGCCCAAAGGGATCCCCTTCAAGGATTAAATGAAGATATTTATGCAGGTTTCCTGCCTTAGTTAGCAGCTTTCTCTTAACAAGGAAATTCCTTAAAGCGATCTTGGCGTTTATCTTTATCATTTTATAAGTACCTCAGACTGGCTTTTCGAAGA
>DOMD01000190.1 GCA_003510525.1 Candidatus Omnitrophota bacterium | reverse complement strand
TTCTTGGTCAGCGTGCCGGTCTTATCCGAACAAATCACTGTGGTACAGCCTAAAGTTTCAACTGAAGGTAGTTTTCGGATAAGGGTATGACGCTTGACCATCCGCTGAACCCCAAGAGCTAAGGCAATGGTTACTACTGCCGGCAGGCCTTCGGGAATAGCGGCTACCGCCAGGCTTACCGCGGTAAGAAATACTTCAATAAGTTTTCCGCCGCGCAGCCACTCTAAAAGAAANNTTACCCGCGGCAACTGAAGTCCCCATATACACCATATTGGAGCGCTCTGCCAGAGGTGTCTCTTTTTCTTCTAAGGAAACATCTGTTTTAGCTACCGGGGTAGATTCTCCGGTCAGGCTGGCCTCCTGGGTTGAGAAATTAGCCGTCCGCCACACCATACGGCTGTCTGCCGGCACATTATCCCCGGCTTCCAATGTGATCAAATCTCCCGGAACCAACTCGTGTGAAGAGATAACGTTGTGCTGGCCATCACGAATAACCTTGGAAGCAGGCGAAGATAATTTTTTTAACGCGGCCAGCGATTTCTCCGCCCGGTATTCCTGAACAAAACCCAAAATAGCGTTAAGGATAACAATGGCAATGATGGCAAAGGCGTCAACCCATTCTTTAAGAAATCCGGAAACCAGGGCCGCGGCAATTAAAATCCAGACAATAAAATCCTGAAATTGGCTTAAGAAAATACTCAAAGGGCTTATCGGCTTTTTCTCTTTTAGCTGGTTCGGCCCGTATTTCTGAAGCCTTGCCTGTGCCTCATCGGATGCCAGCCCAAGAGACGAATTCGCTCCTAAGGCGCGCGCCGCTTCCTCAATAGTAAGATGCCACCATTGCTTAACCATCCGGGCCCCTCCTGGCAAAATCCACCTTCCAGATCACATAAAAAACCGGTATCACAATTAAAGATAGAATCAGGGCTGTAAACAGACCGAAGATAATCGGGGCGGTATAGCGCTTTAAGAACTCCCCGCCGATGCCGCTGGCCCACATTGCCGGCATAAGCCCCAGGATGTCCGCGGAACAGGTCATCATTGCCGGCCTGAGGGCACGGGATGCCCCTTCGCTAATGGCCGCGTAAATATCTTCTTTTACCTTCATTTTTCCCTCATTTTTACGTTTGTCATACGCCACGGTAATAAAAGTAACAACCAGAGCGCATAGCGCCGCCCCTATACCAATAACCTCCATCATCCCGGCATAGACGGCTATGGATTTGTTAAAGCCCAAAAGCCTGATGCTCCAGGCCGCGCCTATTGCGGTAAAAGGCATAGCCAGCATAATAAAAACCGTGGAAATAACCGACTTGAAATTAAAATAATACAAAAGAAAAATAATCAAAAGGGTGGCCGGAATAAAAATAGTCAATCTTTGCCGGACCCGTTCCATATATTCATACTGCCCGCTCCAGGCCAGGGAATATCCGGGAGGCAGTTTCACCTTTTCCCGCACCGCCTTTTTGGCATCTTTGACATAACTGCCGATGTCCCGGCCGGCCATATCCACATAGACATAGCCGGAAAGCATCCCGTTTTCATTCCTGATCATTGCCGGGCCTAAACTTATCTTAATATCCGCTAATTGTTCTAAAGGCACCTGGGAGCCGCTTTTAGTAGGAACTAACACCCGCCTTAATTTGTCCAGGTCATCGCGCAGTTCCCGGGCATAACGCAGATTCACCGAATAACGCTCCCGGCCGGCAATGATAGTAGTGATATTTTCTCCCCCCACTGCCGACATTATCACCATTTCGGCTTCCTCTATACTTAAGCCGTAACGGGCCAGTTGCTGGCGTTTTAAATCAAAGTCCACAAAGTATCCTCCGGCAGTGCGCTCGGCATAGATACTGCGGGTGCCCGGGACATCTTTTAAAACCATCTCAATATGCTCGCCTGTTCTCTCAATCTCTTTTAAATCCGCGCCAAAGATTTTTATCCCTACCGGAGTGCGCACCCCGGTAGTCAACATATCAATCCGGGCTTTAATCGGCATGGTCCAGGCATTAGTTGAGCCGGGAAACTGCATCTGGGCATCCATCTCGGCAGTCAACTCTTCAAAGCTCATCGGCCGTTTGAAAAAAGGCAAGAATTTCCCCAACAGCGGAACCTTTCTCCACTCTTCTTTAGGCTTCAAAATCACAGTGGTTTCCATCATTGAAAAAGGTGCCGGGTCAGTAGAGGTCTCGGCCCGTCCGGCCTTGCCAAAGACCCTTTCCACCTCCGGGAAACTTTTTAATATCTTATCCTGGGCCTGGAGCAGTTTAGAGGCCTCGGTAACTGATAAACCCGGCAAGGTGGTAGGCATATAAAGAATACTTCCTTCGTATAAAGGCGGCATAAACTCCGAGCCTAATTTCATAAAAACCGGGACAGTTATTGCCAAAAGCGCGATTAATATCAAAATTACCACCTTACGGGCCCGGAATGCCCAGGCGAGAACCTTTTTATGGCATTTAGCCAAGAAACGCGAGGCAAAATGCTCCTCTAACGATCGGGGTTTAGTCTTACGCAAAAATACCATAATCAAAGCCGGAATTAAAGTGATTGAAAGCACTGCCCCAAAGAAAACCGAAAATATCTGGGTGGCGGCCATTGGCCGAAAGAGCCGGCCTTCCTGGCCGACCAAGCTAAAAAGCGGCAAGAAACCAATAACTGTAACCATTAGCGATGAGAATATCGGCGGGCCAACCTCTTTCATCGCCTCAATCATAATTTGACCGCGCTCACCCGCGATTTTTCCATCCCGCAGGTCGCATAGCTTGGAATGAACATTTTCAACCAGAACCACCCCTACATCCACCATATCCCCGATAGCCAGGACTATGCCCATAATAGACATAATATTCACCGTCAGACGCATCCCCAGCATCGGAATAAAGGCAATTAATGCCCCGGCCGGAAGAAGTATTATCGGCATCATTGCCGAGGGGATATGCAGGAGGAAAAAGATAATCATTGCCCCGACAATCAGAAAATCCTCAATCAAGACCTCGCTGATAGTGTCAATTGATTTATTGATTAACTCGGTGCGATCATAGGCAGTAACTATCTTTACCCCTTTAGGAAGCGCGGGTTCTATTTCTTTCAGTTTTTCTTTGACCCTTTCAATCACTGCCAAGGCGCTCTCACCGTGGCGCATTACCACAATCCCGCCTACGCAATCCCCTTTGCCGTCTAATTCCGCCACTCCCCGGCGCATATCGGGACCTAAGGAAACGCTGGCAATATTCTTGATCAAAATAGGGATTCCGCTTTTGGCATCTACTCCCACCACAATCTCTTCCAGGTCTTTAACCGATTTGGCATAACCCCGGCCCCGGACCATATATTCAGTTCCGGAAAACTCCAATAACCGTCCGCCCACATCATTATTGCCTTTACGGATGGCCTCNNTTAACCTGATATTGCCGGACAAATCCGCCCACAGTGGCCACCTCCGCCACCCCCGGAACGCTTTGCAGGTAATAACGCAGATACCAATCCTGAAAGGTACGCAGGTCAGCTAAAGAGTTCTGGCCGGTTTCATCCACCAGGGCGTATTGAAAGACCCAGCCCACACCCGTCGCATCCGGGCCCAATTCCGTGCGCACCCCTTCGGGAAGACGCGAGGTGATTTTAGAAAGATACTCTAAGACCCGGCTCCTGGCCCAATAGATGTCAGTCCCGTCCTGGAAAATGACATACACATAAGAATAGCCGAAATCCGAAAATCCCCGAATGGCCTTAACCTTAGGCGCGCCCAATAAGGCGGTTACTATAGGATAGGTTACCTGGTCTTCCAGGATATCGGGAGAGCGGTCCCAGCGGGAATAAATAATTACCTGGGTATCCGAAAGGTCAGGCAGGGCATCTAAAGGCAGGCTTTTTAAAGCCACTACCCCGGCCAGGACCGCGGCTGTCGCCAGGATAAAGACAATAAACTTATTCCTGGCGCAATATTCTATAATCTTCTCAATAAAGGTTTTCATTAATGTTTATGCTGGGCGCCCTCTAATGCCGACTTGAGCTTACTCTCCGAATCTATCAGGAAATTACCGCTGGTTACCACGATATCCCCTTCTTCTAAACCCTCAAGCACCTCATAATAATCCTCTACCTTCTGCCCCAGGCGCACCTCTCTGGCCTCCAAGGTATCGTCTTCTAAAGACAAATAGACAATCTTCCTTAACCCGGTATCAATGACCGCGGAATCTCTAAGCGCTATCTTTATGCCTAAGTCCACCTGGATTTGGGCATTAACAAACATCTCCGGCTTCAGCCTACCTTGCGGGTCTTTAATCTCCACCCGCGCTTGATTAGTACGGCTTACGGCATCCAGGACCGGGCTTATAGCCAAAACCTCCCCCTTAAACAACTCTCCCGGATAGGCCACCGCCTCAATCTCCACCGCCTGGCCTATTTTAACCAACCCTATCTCATATTCATAAATAGACAAATAAGCCCAAAGGTTTTCCCCTTTCTCCGGCAGATAGAGATTGGTCTGGGCGCTCTTTTTTTCTTTAAGCGCGTCAATCTGTTCATCGCTCATCCCTAAAAGCTTAAGCCTGCGCCGGGAGGCCTCAGTCAGGCTCCCGGCCCTTTCTGTGAGCGCTGAACCTTTCAGGTTTTCCTCATTTTTCAAGGCCTGGATAAATTCCTCCTGGGCAATAGCCAGCTCCGGGTCATAAGCTATCCGGCCGGCGGAGCGGATGGTTTTAGATAAAAGCATTCTTTTGACTTCCTCGGTCCGGACCCCGATTAACTGCTGTTTTTTAGCGCTGACCATTATCGGACGAAGCGGCCTTACCGGAGCCTTGCCGATTTCTACTACCTTGCCTGCGGCTGTAGAAATTACCTCGCCGCAGACCGGACAGATCAGCCTCTCTCCGGGCTTGATATTTACCCGCACATGCATGGGACAGCCTTCCATAGTGCAGTTATGCTCAACACAGACTTCCTGTAAATCCTTCTCCTTAGCCAGGACCGGCTCCGCCTTTAATTCCCCAGGCTCACTCTTGCCTTTTTCTTCCTTAAGCACCAGCTTCATATTGCAAATAGGGCAGTCTCCGGGTTTATCCGAAGTATAAGAAGGATGCATCGGGCAGTAATATACCGGCTTTTCCTGCTTTTGATGAGCTTCGTGTTGGGCAAAAGAANNAGCGCGCGGTAATAATCCAGCTTGGCCTCAATATACATCCTCTCATTATCAATAAGCATCATAAACTCATATCTTCCCGCCCTAAACGCGGATAGGGAAGAAGAGATAGAACTCTCTAATATGGGCATAAGATTGGTTTTAGAGAGGTTCATTTTATTCTTGGCAATCTCTATTTTACTCACAATATCCCTCACCTGGGCAAACATCTTATTGCGCATTGCCGCATAGGCGCTTTTAGCTTCATCCAGGTTAGCCACAGCCTCTTTTATCTCATAGCGCTGTTTGGTCCAGAACCAAAAAGGCAGGCTTACCGCCATAGCCAAATCCCAGGGCCCTATGCCCCCGGCAGTTATTCCCCTCAAGCCTATCTCCGCCATCAAATCCGGAAATACGCTCCTCTTAGCCAGGCTCTTAGCGTATTTATTTTTCTCTATGGCATAAGCAAAGGTTGATAATTCCGGCTGATTCTTAATGGCCAGCTGATAAAAAGCCTCTATATCCGCCTTAAATAATGTGTCTTCTTCTAAGACAAACATTCCCAGAGGCGACTGCGCGGGCCGGTTTAACAAGGTGTTTAATTCAGTCTCCCGGGCCTTTCTTTCCTCTTTAAGGTTGGCTATCTCGTTATTCATCCTGGCTATTTCTAAATGCAGTTTCAAGACCTCTCCCTGCCCAAGCTTGCCCAGGCCGTATTTGGCCTCAGCTACCCGGGATGAATCTTCCAGCAGTTGGACGCTATTTTCCTTTAACTCAGTCTCCTTATAATTCAGGAAGAGATTGTAATAAGCCTTTTTCACTTCATTAATGACCTCGAGTTCCCTATCCTTATATTCGCTGGCGGATATTTGAGATTCAACCACCGCGATCTTTCCTTTTAGGGAAAGCTTGCCGGACCAAGGAAAGGCCTGGGATACTGAAAGCATCCTGTCTTCGGCCATTGTCTGGCCTAATTTAAGTGTCCCCTTAGGTATCTTCTCTAAAGAAATACCGACCTTGGGATCCTCCCAAGCCTTGGCTTGGGGGACACGGGCCTTAGCCGCCTCCCAGCGCTTCCTGGCGGCCAGGATTTCCGGATTATTATTTCTGGCCTCGTCAATAAACTCATTAAGGTTCAGGCTCAAGCCTTTGTCGTCGGCATAAGATACGCCAATCAAAAATCCAAATATCAAAATCCAAAATGACAATCCAAAATTTAAAATTTTTAATTTTGATATATGATATATGATTTTTGATTTTTGCATTTTCTTAACCTGTTTTCCTGAACCTGGAAATCAGTTCCATAATCTCATTGATTTTTTCCTGCTTTTCTTTTTCGGAGCTTCCTTTGAGGGCATTAGCCACGCAGTGGTCAAGATGCTTCTTAAGTATCTGATCTTCCACCCGGTAAAGCGCCCCGATTGCCGAATGCACCTGAGTAATGATATCCACGCAGTAGCGCCCCTCCTCAATCATCTTCTGGACGCCGCGCACCTGCCCCTCTATCTTTTTTA
>DOMD01000120.1:4486-8654 GCA_003510525.1 Candidatus Omnitrophota bacterium | reverse complement strand
GGGCTGGTCTATATCCAGAACTGCATCTGCTACGGAATTACCCTGGTGCTGATGGAGCGTTTTCAGCCTTTAGAATTTTTACGGAATATCCAGAAATATAAAGTTACCTGTTTTCATTTGGTTCCTTCAATGTATTACGCCCTTTTGAATTTGAAGGAATTTGAAAGTTTTGATTTATCTTCTTTACGCTGGGTGGTGGTATTTGGGGCGCCGAGCGACCCGCATTCTTTAAGAAGATTCCAGCAGTATTGTCCCAAGGCGCATCTTCTAAATGGCTGGGGGCTGACTGAGACCTGTCCGCCGAATACCGTTATCCCTCTTGGCTCAAAGAAAATTGAAAGCATAGGAAAGCCGGCGCCATGGGTTGTGGTGAAAATAGCCGCTGAGGATGATACAGGATTGCCTCAGGGTGAGGTAGGGGAGATTATTATTAAAGGCTGGGTGGTGATGGAAGGATACTATAAGGACCCAAAAACTACCGCGGAGGTAATCAAAAACGGCTGGTTTCATACCGGTGATTTAGGTAGATTTGACGAAGAGGGTTTCCTCTATATAGCAGGCAGGAAAAAGGATATGATTAAGGTTTCGGGTGAAATCGTTTACTCTTTTGAAGTGGAAAACGTGCTTTTAAAACACCCGTCAGTTCAAGAGGCGGCGGTAGTGGGTATTCCGGATAAACTTCGCGGCGAGATAGTTAAGGCCTTTGTGGTGTTTAAGCAAGAAGCTGGTAGCGGCGGTTCGCGAACCGCCACTATCGAAGATATCCGCTTATTCTGCCGGGAGCATTTAGCCCATTTTAAGGTGCCTCATAATGTAGAAATCAGGGAGAGCCTGCCTAAAACCCCCAGCGGCAAGATACAAAAGGAGAAATTAAAAGAATGAATTGGGACCCCAATACACAAGAGAGATTTAAATTAATGATTTCCAAGATGCCGGTGTTTCACCGCCGCATCGCCGAGGAGGCGGTAACCCTGAAGGCCCAGGAGAACGCCAATGCCCGCGGCGCGGCCCTGGTTTCGGAAGAGGATGTGATTTCCGCTCTCTTTAGTGATGTGCCCAAACCCTTTTACAGCCTGATGATTCGGCTTTTGGAAGATACGGGGTTTGATTATAGGAAGCATGGGTTTCCTAAGTCTGTAACATGATACAGATCAAGTTTACCCTTTATTTTGAGAATGAGGTATTAAGAAAACGGCCGTATCTTACCAAAGATATGTGTGTAAGAATTATCGGCAATCCTTTAAAGGTTGAACGACAGGAAGATGATCGTTTCCGTTTCTGGGGAAAGGTTAGAGAATTAGAAGATAGAATAGTCAGAGTGGTGACTTTGGAGGATAAAATTACTATTCATAACGCATTTTTAGACGGGAGGTTTAAACTATGAAACTAAATTATTATGCTGAAACAGACTCTTTATATATTGACTTTTCCGCTAAACCGAGCGCGGAAACGCGGGAAATATCGCCTGGAATAAATCTTGATTATGATAACAAGGGAGAGCTGGTAGGCATTGACATTGACAACGCCAGCAAGAAATTAGATTTAAAAGAATTGACCCTTAACCATGTGCCGGCCCAGGTGCATATTCTTGCTTAATAAATGAAAATAGCAGTTATAGGCTCAGGGGCGATTGGGGGGTTGGTAGCGGGTTATCTCAAACACCGCAAGGAAGATGTCTTTTTGGTGGGCCGGAGAAAGTCCGTTGAGGCGATAGCCAAAGACGGCCTGCATATCTCAGGAACCCGCGGCAATATTGATGTCCGCGTAGATGCCTTCCATAAATTAGACCGAAAGGCGGACCTGGTAATCCTGGCAATGAAGACCCAGGACTTGGAAAAATTCCTTAAAGATAATTTGTTCTATTTAAAGGATGCAATCATCTTAACTACCCAAAACGGCATCCAGGCGGATAAGATATTAGCCAATCATATCCAAAAAGATAATATTATCTCTAGTATCGTGATGTTCGGCGCGACCTATCTGGAGCCTAATAATATCACGCATAATTTTGAAGGTAAATGGATTATTGGCCGGCCGTTTATTAAGAATGACCATAGGGTTAGAGAAGTTCAGCAAGTATTAAATAATATATGCCAGGTTATTATCAGCGACGATATCCTGGCAATGAAGTGGTTAAAGGTTTTTGTCAATGCCAATAACTGTCTGCCGGCAATCCTGGGTAAGAGTATGCAGGATACCTTTAAGCATCTTTCGGCCTGTAAAATCAGCATTGCCATCTGGAAGGAAGGCCTGGAATTGACCCGGCGCACGGAAACAAGGTTAGTTTCGCTGCCGGATTTTCCCTTGGAACGGATAGAAAAATTAACCGCTATGCCTATTGATGAAGCGGCTAAAATATTCTCCGGGATTATGATTAACTTAAGCCGCCAGCCGCTTTACGGCTCAATACTGCAAAGCATCCAGAGAAACCGCCCTTCAGAGATTGACTATATTAACGGTGAGTTTGTTAATTTGGCTAAAGGTTTCGGCCTGCGCGCGCCGCTGAATAAAAAACTGGTGGATTTGGTGCGTAAGGTGGAAAGGACTAAAAAATTCTTAAGCCCGCTTGAGCTGGCGCAAGAGACGCGGGAGTTTTTGAAATAGGAGAAACTATGGTAGAGACGCCGTTTCCAAAGCTAAAGCTTACAGTAAATAAAGTCGGGGGGCATTGTTATCATAACTATAAGCTGGGGGATGTGTTAATTCTAGAAGATTTTACCCATCCTCCGGAGCACTTTTGTTTAGGGTTAGCCCAGGTGCTTTTTCCGGTAATCTACGCCTTAAGTTTTGGGGCGCGGTTTCCTTTTATGGAAAATCAGCGCTCGTTGCTCACCACCTGCCCTGACGGAGGCAAGCTGGAGTTTAAGGCTGAGATTTTGGATAAGGATGGTAAGGTTGAGTTTATCCCTAAAGACCAAAATTGGAAGGGCCCCAAGCCCAAAAAGATGCTGGTTGAGGTGGTTAAATCTGAAGGCCATTGCGCCTATAAGTATACATTAGGCCAGAAATGGGAAACTAAAGGTTTAGAGACTATTCCTAATTTTTGCGGCGCGGCATTTCATACCATGTTTCCGGCATTATTCGCCCTTAATTTCGGAGCTAAGTTTTTCTTTATGAAAGACCCCGATTCTATAGATACGGTAACCTGTCCNNATAAAGTCCCGCCTCCCTGCGGTTGTTAGGAGAAAGAATAAATTATGCAAAAAAGACGCGTGGTGATAACCGGAATCGGGGTGATTTCGCCTAACGGCATTGGCAAGGACAATGTCTATCAGGCGATGATTAAGGGAAAATCCGCGGTGAGGCTGGTGGATAGCTTTGATGTTTCGGTGTTTAATACCCGCATTGCCGCTGAGGTGAGGGACTTTGACCCGTTTAAACTTGGGCTTACCCATGATGAAGCAGTGCGTATGGATAGATACGTGCAATTTGGGGTAGTGGCGGGGGATATGGCAATTAAGGATAGTGGACTGGATTTGAGCAGGGAAGATTCGGAAAGAATCGGGGTGTCACTTGCCAATGCCATCTGCGGGACGAAATATATGGAAGAGGAGTTTTCTTTGGTTACCGATAACGGCAAAAATCCCATCAATCCTAAATTAGTCCGGCCTGACCTATATGATGCCGCGATGTTTAATACCCCCTCTATTGAGCTTTCGGCGCGATACGGATTAAAGGGGCTTTGTAATACCATCTCCACCGGATGCACCGCGGGGACCGACTCTTTGGGTTTTTGCTTAGAAACTATTCAAGACGGTGAGGCGGATATTATGATTGCCGGAGCTGCTGAAGCACCGCTTACCCCGATTACCTTTGGGGCTTTTGATGTGGTTAATGTTTTATCCGTGCGTAATGATTTTCCGGAAAAGGCATCGCGGCCGTTTGATAAAAAACGCGACGGGTTTATTCTTTCCGAAGGCGCGGGAATTTTAATTTTAGAGGAATTAAATCACGCCCTTAAACGAAATGCCCATATTTACTGTGAGGTTATCGGCTTTGGCACCAGCTGTAATGCCTTTCATATGACTGATCTGCCTTCAGACGGCACGGCAATGGCAAGCTGTATAAATTTAGCTCTTAAGGATGCCGCGGTGAAGCCGCGGGATATAGATTATATCAGCGCCCACGGCTCATCCACCCGGATGAACGATATCTTTGAAACCAGCGC
>DOMD01000120.1:0-4453 GCA_003510525.1 Candidatus Omnitrophota bacterium | reverse complement strand
TGGATTATATTCCTAACACTGCCCGCGAGAAAAAGGTAGATATGATTATTAAAACCTCCAGCGGCTTCTCCGGGATACACTCGTCGCTGGTGATGAGGAGATATAAATAGAGGGACGGTTCTCTTGCTACAGGGACGGTTCTTTCTGGGGAATTACAACTTTCAAAGAACCGTCCCTACTCTGAAGAGAACCGTCCCTAATATGGAGATAAAAAAATGAGTGGATTGACTGTGCATACTCTTGATAAGGCTAATACGGCCTTGATTGACCCGGATAATGTCTTTTGGGCGATGACGGCTAAAGACGCGCAAGGCGCGCCCTTTGTGTCCCGCGATATTTTGTCCCTTTACCAGAAGCAGAAAGACGGCCTAGATGAGGAAATGAAACAGTTCAGGTTCAGCGCGGAGCTATCCGCGGTGTATATTGACCCGACTGACCGCTGTAATTCCAATTGCCCTTATTGTTATGTCCCGGCCAAGATGCGTAAACACGGCGCCCAAATGACTACCGAGCAACTTCGCCAGGTCTTGAATAAAGTGCTGGATTATTTCGCCGGTAAAAAGAGAAAGCCGGTAATCATCTTTCATGCCAGCGAGCCGCTCTTGGCTAAGGATGCGGTATTTTCAGCCATCCGTGAGTTCAAGGATAAGTTTAGCTTCGGCCTGCAGACCAACGGCCTCCTGCTGGAAAAAGAGGATGTGGAATTCTTGAAGGAATATCGGGTGGGGGTGGGGATTTCCTTGGATGCGCCTCTGCGTTCTTTAAATAACAAGACCAGGCCTTCGGCTAAAGGAGGTAATTTTGACGCGGTGGTTCGGGCGATTGATTGGTTTGACGGCTATGCCGGCCTAAATGTCATCTCCACAATGACAAAATTCAACATCCGATCCTTAGATAAATTGGTAAGGTTCCTGCATCAGAAAAAGGTCCCGTGCGTTTTATTTAACCCTGTTAGGCTTACCCAGAAAAACAGTTTTAAAGTAAAGCCGGATGAATTGCTGATGACCAAGAATTTTCTAAAAGCCGTGGACACCGCGATAGAGTTGTCGCGAAACTCCGGACGCCGGATAGTGGTGGCTAATTTCAGCAATACTATTTTAGGTATAGTCGCCCCCGAGGCCCGCAGGATGATGTGCGATATCTCGCCTTGCGGAGGAGGCCGCTGTTTCCTGACGGTTACCGCTTCGGGAGAGATGATTCCTTGTGGGGAGTTTATCGGTTTGAAGGATTCATCCGGAGGCAATATTTTCAGGACCGGGATAAAAGAGGCAATGCGGTCGGCGCCTTTTCAAAAGATCCGTTCCCGTTTTGTGGAGAAGATTGCCGAATGCGACGCCTGCCTTTACCGTAATATCTGCGGCTCGCCTTGTCCGGCGGAGTTGGGTTCTATGGGAAATAGTTTTCAGAAGGCTGTATTCTGCGAGTTTTACAAAGCGGTGATTAGGCACGCCTTTAAGTTGATTGCCGAGGGTAAAGAAAAATACTGTTTCCGGGAAGAAGGCTGGGATAACCTGGTGTATAATTATCAATTAAAATGAACTGTCCGCGAATAATCTTTGCCGCTACCCAAAGTGGGAGCGGTAAGACTACCATAACCCTGGGGGTCCTGTTGGCCTTGCGCAAGATGGGCTTGCGGGTTCAGCCTTTTAAGGCCGGGCCGGATTACCTGGATCCGTTGCAGCATAGCGCGGTATGCGCCAGGATTAGCCGGAATCTGGACTCCTGGCTAATGCCGCCGGGGGCAATCTTAGAGTTATTTACCAGAAACGCCAAGGGAGCGAATATCTCGGTTATAGAAGGGGTGATGGGACTTTATGACGGTTTCCGGGATACGGAATACGGCTCAACCGCGCATTTAGCCAAGATATTGGGAGCGCCGGTGATCCTGGTCTTAAACGCCGCCTCGTTTTCCCGGAGCGCGGCGGCAATAGTCTTAGGCTGTAAAGAGTTTGATAAAAAGGTGAATCTGTCCGGGGTAATCCTGAATAATATAGGAAGCCCAAACCATTATCATTTTACCAAATCGGCAATTGAAAAAAAGACGAGAATCCCAGTATTGGGGTTTTTGCCCAAGGAAATTGGAATACAACTTTCCGAGAGGCACCTGGGCCTGGTGCCAGCGCAAGAGAAAAGGCCTAATGAGGGTCTATACGATAAATTACGCGCTTTGGTGGAGAAAAATATAGACCTGCGGCGCATACTGCGAATAAGCCGGAAGTCTCTGGGCTTAAGGCAGGATAAAACCGCTTACGCACCGCGGGGGTGCGGAAAGGTTAGGGTTAATATTGCTATAGCTAAGGATAAGGCCTTTAATTTCTATTACCAGGATAACCTGGATATTCTGGAAGTTTTAGGAGCGCGTCTGGTGGAGTTTAGCCCGCTTAAGGATAAATCCTTGCCCCCGGGGATAGACGCTATGTATATCGGCGGCGGCTACCCGGAGCTTTTTAGCGCTCAATTATCCGCTAACCGCAGAATGAGAGAGGCGGTTTCAGGCTATGCAAAAAAAGGCCTTCCTATATATGCCGAATGCGGCGGATTGATGTATCTGGTAAAGAATATCATAAGTTTTGAAGGCAAATCCTTTCCGATGGCCGGGGTCTTTGATTGTTCGGCGGTTATGGCCGATAAGCGCCAGGCCTTGGGGTATATAGAGATTGAAGTAAAAAAAGACAATATCTTGAGCCGCAAGGGGGATAAAATCCGGGCCCATACCTTTCATTGGTCGTATCTTAAGAATCTATCAAAAGATATACGGTTTGCCTATAAAGTAACCAAAGGTAAAGACAGGGTGTATGAGGACGGACTGATTAAAGATAATGTCCTGGCCAGTTACGCGCACTTGCACTTCGCTTCACATATCAATTTTGCCAAGAATTTTATCAAAAGTTGCTTAACCTATAAGGATGAAAAATGATTCAGCGCGTAAATCAGGCTTGTAGTTATTTTCCCTGCCACGAGGATTTGGAAGACTGCACCTTTTGTTACTGTCCGTTCTATCCCTGCCGGGAAGAAGGCCTGGGAAAATATGTGTATTCCTCAAGGCTTAAGAAAAAGGTCTGGTCCTGCAAAAGCTGTAACTGGATACATCAAATAAAAACCGTAGACCGTATTTATAATTTAATCCGCAAACACGGCAGTGAATTAAGAAAAGATATCCCCGTGGCTAAGCCAGAAAGGCAATGGTTTGGCGTTCAATATAGCCAAAGCCATAAAGCAAAAAGTAAAACCCTATCGGATAAACAAGCCGGGGTTGTTGTTTTGGGGCATGGCAGTAGATTAAAGAAGGCCAATACCTTGATCCCGGAGATTATAAACGGCTTAAAACGGACTTTGGGATTATCCAAAATATATCCGGCCTATTTACAGCTGGCCAAACCGGATTTAGGCCAGAGCCTGGAAAAACTGGCTAAGGCCGGCTGCCGCAGGATAATCATTATCCCTTTCTTTCTTTTTGTGGGTAACCACGTCAGCCGGGATATCCCGGAAATAATTGAACAGGAAAAGAAGAAATATCCGGATATCCGTTTTATCTATACCGAGAATCTGGGCGAAGACAGCCGCATAGCTGATATTGTCGCGGATAAGATAAGAGAAAATATAGGCATGACACTGTAGCGGCGCGATTTATCGCGCGTAAAAGGAGAACGATGACGAAGCTGATAAATGAGGGAAAAAGGATTGAGGCCAAGAGCTTTGAGATCATTACCGGCCTACTTAAAAAGAGAGGGACGCTGTTATCCGGCCTAAAGAAACCGGTAATTACCCGGGTGATTCATACCACCACGGATTTGGGCTATGCCCGGGATTTGGTCTTTTCTGCCGGCGCCATTTCCACCGGGCTTAAGGCGATAAGGCAGGGCAAAAATATCGTGGTTGATTCTACTATGGTTATGGCCGGGATTAACAAGAGTATCACTGCCTGTTTTAAAAATAAGATTATCTGCCGGATACACGACAAAGATGTTATAAAAAAGTCCGGAGAATTAAATCTTACCCGGGCCATTATGGCGATGCGCAAGTCTCAAAGGGAAAACGAAGGCGGGATAGTCGCTATCGGTAATGCCCCGACTGCGCTTTTTGAGCTTTGCGATTTGATCAAAGAGGCTAAATCCAAACCCGCGTTGGTAGTGGGTATACCGGTAGGTTTTGTAGGCGCGGCAGAGTCTAAAAGGGCGTTACGCGGCTTGAAAATACCCTATATTACCAATAAGAGCAAAAAAGGCGGCTCCACCGCAGCCGCGGCAATTGTCAACGCCTTGTTAATTCTGGCAAACAAACCATAATTCCAATGCTGGTTTGGAATTGGTAATTTTAGNNTGGAAAGAGGTGGAAATCCTCTACTATTCGGTAACTGTAAGAGAAACGAAAGCCGGGTTATCCACTGCCCCGCGTCATACCGGGGTGGGAAGGAAGGCAAGTAGGAAGAGTCTTAAGTCAGGAAACCTCTTAT
>DOMD01000018.1 GCA_003510525.1 Candidatus Omnitrophota bacterium | reverse complement strand
TTTTGTAGACCTCATAAATTATAAGCGCCGGGACAACCACCATATCTAATTTTTCAATATAATTAAAATATTTACCGGCCAGGGGGCCGTCCGTAAAAAACTCCAGCCAGCCTGAAGAATCCACCAAATTCATACCCGCTCCTTATGACTGCGGAAACCTTTTGTATTCATCTTCTTAAGGTAGCCCCTCATTTCCTTAAGAGGCCTCTCCGGAATCAAGGTAATCATCCTATCCTTAACCAAAAATTCTATTTTCTGGTTACTCTTTAAGTCCAATTGTTTTCTTACCTGCTTAGGGATAACCAATTGATATTTTGAAGAAAGCACTGATTCAATCATCGATAACACTCCTTTCTTACGATATTATCATCGTTAAACAAAGTATACAACATTTTCCAGGAATAGTCAAGCCACTGTAAGGATACGCCTTCTGCCGAGGCGCGGATTATATTAGCTTATAAATACGGATAGTCTGATTGCTAAAAACCAGGCCAAACCTGTCCGGATTATCTTTGGCCCAGGCATTCTCCAAGGGAAAGATGACATCTTTAGTCTGATGTAGGGAATAAATGAAGAGATAATCGGTCTTTCTTTTCCTTAGATTAGCCAGCCATAGCGCGTAATCCGGATGCTCCCGGTAATTACCTTCAGCCTCTAAATTCTGATGCAACTCCATGAAATCCGCTCCCCAGTGATATCGGCTATTGGGGAAATAATGGGCCATCGCCGGATCGGTATTATTTACCGAAGCATAGTAAACATTGTTTTTGAAATCCGTCCCGTATAAAGGAAAAGGCACCGGCCGGCCAACATAGGCGATATTATCGCCGATTGTATTAGCGTTAAGCCAATCCCAGGCTTTAACTGCCTCCGGCCAAAATCCGGAATATTTTACCATGGAAATATAGCGCTGGTATTCATTTTTGCGGTAATCAATATTTAATAAGGACAGGCTCACTGCTAAAATCGTAAAGGCAATCAACCATCCCTTAATTTTAAGGCTTCCCAGGAAATTGTAGATAAGATTAAAGCTAAAAAAGAGTATCGCCGATAGCACGAGCGAGGATATCAACTCCAGGCGGGTAGCAATTTCGGCGCAAGAGGCCAAAAAACACAAAACAACCAAAATCCTCACAATAGTTATGAACGGCTTTCTTTCAGACAACAGCATAAACGGAACAACAAACCCCATCGCCAGGGCCGGATAAAGATAGCGCAGATTAGCCAGAGGTATACAAAAGCGCCAGATAAAACATAGTATAACCGGCAATAAAAATACAAAAAGCTTTTCAGTGGTTATTCTTTTCTTGAGAATATTATACGCGAAGGCAAAAAAAGCCGGAATAATGAAAACGATCAGTCCTCCCCCCAACCCTTCACTAAAAAGTATTTTACTTAAGGCGTAGGCGCTCTGGTCAACATGCGCGGTATAGGCACTTTTATCAAAAATTCCCTTAAATACAGTTTTCCCCAGAAACTCCACATTCAATGGATACAGGGGGTTTCCGGTCTGGATAAAATTGCGAATATATCCGTATCCTCCGCTCATAATGATTAATCCGGCCATAAGTAAAAGATAAAAACTAATCCCGCGCGGCTTTAACACCTGCCAATACTTTAATAATACCAAAGTAAAAATTATCACCAATACCGCCGCGTAAGGCAAGGCAATAGTCTTGGTGCCGATTAAAAAGCCCAGGCTGAGAGAAAATAAAGCTACATCTTTAAGCCTTCTCTCTCGATAAAACGAAAGCAGAAAATAACAGCCCGACAAAAACCACCCCGCAACCATGACATCCACATAAGCAATTTCCATCTGCTTAAAATAATTCGGGGTTATAGTGAAAAGCCCGGCCGCATAAAAGGAATACTCGCGGCTGATNNTAGCTCGGCCCCAAATCATCATTAATGGTAATAGGGTTGGCTAAATTCTCATGCTTCATCCATTCCACCGGAAAGCTAAAGTGATAATTCAGGCTATCCCAGCCAAAGGGAGGATTGACCAAATTAATGGCTATTTTCACCAAAGCAAAGCCCAGCAAAACCGACACGCAGAAAATAATTATTTTATTGGTACTGATTTCTTCGGGAAGGGCAAAAATAGGCGGGTTACTCTTTTTCGGCTTAACCAGGAAAAAGACACTGCTAAAAATTATAAGCGTTGAGAGGATAAGATTTTCTAAGNNAAACCATATTTTCCGGCCAGGCGGTAAGAGGACCAAAAGGTAAGGGCGCTAAGTCCAATGAAAATAAGCATTAGTTACTCTTGCCCAATCAACCGGACGGTGATTAAGGCCCCGGAGGCGAAAACCTTTATGAAAATAGGAGTTTTTACGGCATTATCTAATACTACAATCTCAATTTTTGATTGATGATAAGGGTTTTTATCTCTTCTGAATATTTTGCCTTTAAGCCTGTAAATACCCGCGGAGCCGCTTTTAGTTTTAATATTTTCTTTGGTGATATCTCCGGTAAAGGCGTAATTCTTCTGATTGGTATTAATACTCAAATCAAAACTGCTTATCTTGCTAAAATCTATTCGTCTTAATTTATACAGAACAGAAAGCGGTTCGTAGGTCTCAGGAAGAATTATCCGCTTTTCGCCCCCGATTTCCATAACATTATTAATTTGGTCATACCTTACTTCTTTATTTAGTCCTTTATCTTTAGCTTGGATATCCTGCTTAAAGGCTACCGGCAGGAAAGTCCCGGGGTCAAGGTAGGAATCAATGTTGGCCGAAAAAGGATATACCTTAGCAATCAGGCTTTCCACACCCGCCTGGGCGCTGAGATGATAAAAATTACCCCCTTCAAACTTCACCAGCCCCTCATCTCTAAGAACGGCTCGGCCTACCGGAAAAATTCCCAAAAAATAGACTTTGCAGATTAGCTGTTTATCCTGACTCTCCAATTTCGCGGTATCAAGATTGGCTAATATAGTCCGGGGATTATTTTGGTATGTTGATATGGCTATCATAGCTATCAAGATAATAATTATAATGATTATAATCTTTTTCACAGTTTTTCCCTTCCTTATGGATATATAAGCTTTCCTCTCTTTACGACCTCTCTTCGAAAATCTTCATTAAGCAATTCCCAGGGTTTCAAATCCACACATTCCCCCAATGTATCAATAAGCCTCCCGCCGGCTCTTAACCAATTATCGCCTAAGCCTTCCACCACGATATCAATATCGGATTGAGAATGTAAATTTCCTTTTATAAAAGAACCAAATAGATATATTCTCTGGGGATGGAACTCTTTGGTAAGAATCTCTTTTACCCTAATGAGTTTTTCTCTTAATTCTTTTTGCCGTTGGCGGGAAATCCTTTTTCTTGTTTTCTTAATTATTTCTAAAAGCCCAAAGCGCTTATGAGGCAAAGATACGGATCTGTTCTTTACTGTTTTATTTTTCAAGGGATTTAAGGAAAGAATTTATTTCTTTTATGAATCTTTTAGCTATTAAGGGGAATTTTTCTTCTAATCTTTTTAAAAGGTCACTTTTTAACTCAAAACCATAAATGTTTCTAAAAAGATGTCTGAACTGCAGGAACTCATTAAGGTCAGCGGCCAATTCATCGGAAATTACTCTTGGACGCTGACCCTTAATGCCAATAGTCATTTTAAAAAGAAGCTCTCTATGCCACTGACCCAAAGGATTGAAATCTCCGTTTATATCTTTTACTATCCACTTAAATATCCTTTCGCAGGCATTATAAAAATCATGAAGTATTGATGCCCTGGCTCTTTCCATTTTTGAAGCCGAACCATAACTATTCATCTCGCTGGTTAAATCTTCTATAACAGTCAATTCTTTTTTTATCAAAACATACAGGTCTAAATCTTTTTTCTCGTTCATTATAATTCCTCCTGCCGGATAAAAATAGTTCTACCTCGGCCATGATTTCTCAATATCCGACACCTTAACCATAAACATCTTATCATAAAATACCGCATAAATACAGTAACAAAACATGTATATGCATATAGATGCGGCAGGCAGGCTTTAAGCGACTCTTTTAAAACCTATACTTAAATCCTAATCTTAGCGCCTCTTCCTGTTGGTCCTCTTTTTGGACGTAATTAGTGAATCTGTATTTAAAATCTACCGATAAAATCAAATCTCCTCCCTGGAATAATTTCTCAGCCGAGAGCTTAAGATAAGACCGGTTTTTATCATCATCCTGGGCGGAAAAATCGTAAAAATTCTCTTCCAAACCTAATGAGGCCTGCCAATTCTTCTTTCTCTTATAACTTACCTTTGCTTGCAGGCTTACTTTTTGATAGTCGTTGTCCGGCTTCAAATTATACTCGACCTCCTTATGCGCGATGGAAAAGTCCAGCCAGAGTCTTTGTCTTTGGCTATCTAAAACCTCATAATCTAAAGCATTCTGAAGATAGAAACCCCGGTGGTCTAGGTCGGCGCTAATATAATCCTTGGCGAAGTATTGATATTTCAGGTGTGTTTTTAGCTTGGGATTAATTTTATGCTCGCTCTTCACATAATATTGCCAATACTCAAAATCTATATCCTCATCTCTCTCTTCTTCATCTTTAGTATCTCTCTGGCCCCAGCTTAACCTGGAAACAAGCTGATAAATCCAGGGAAGCTCAAATTCATAATCAAAACCTCCCTCAACTTCCTGTTTAGTCTTTTTACGATTGGCCTTTTCCTGATTCAGCCGCTCTATCTTATAGGAAGAAACCAAAATCAGCTTCTTTTCTAAAAAGTGCTTCTGCCCGCCCAAGCCGGCGGATGTTTTAAACTGATCCTTTTCTCCTTCGGATAGATAATCAAAATTATCCACTCCTAAGGCCAGATCAATTCTATAGTTATCCTTTTCCTCAAAGGTTAAAGCGGGCATCGCTCCAACCTCATCGTATTCGCCGGCCGGGTTGTTTTTATAGCGTTTCTGCCTACTCTTGAGCTTAAAATCAAACTTTATCCGCTCATCCCCAAGTCTTTTTAAGTCATAGGCTAAGCCGGCCTTAAATATTCTAGAAATATTATCTAAAGAATCCCTGGTTTTATAGTCTTTACGGTAAACAAACGAACTAACATCGTAATTTAGCCGCTTGGATATCCTTTGTTCAAACTTGAGATGATAATTCTGATAGCCGTAATCTTCATCCGTATCCTCTTCCGCGAAATCCTCAGCCTGAGACCTCCTGCCTGCCTCGCTATACCCCGATAGAAGTAAGTCGCCAGAGGCGACTGCCCCGCCTTTGGCGGGGACTTCTAATGGGGCATAGCCGCTCAAAACAAAATCCTCCGCCTTCGCCGAAGCATTCTCTCCTTCAGCCAAAGCGGAGGATTCCGCCCGCGCCATATAAAGCAAAGATAAAAACCCCACCGTGAGAATAAAAATTCTTTTCATCAGGCGGATCTATTTGAGATTTAGTATTCCAACTTCTAAAATTTTACACAAACGGCTCAGCGTTTCCAGGGTGATATTTTTTCTTCCTTCCTCAATTCGGGAAATATCCGGCTGTTTCATCCCAACCTTTAAGGCTAATTCATCCTGGCTCAAGCCTTTCTCAATCCTGGCTTCTTTTATTGTTTTGCCGAACTTTAGAAAAAGACGCGCCGGACTGCCTCGCGGCCTTGACTCTTTAGCTCCCAGGTCTTCCATAATTTGCTGGTATATTGTCTCCCACCAGTCTCTATAGCTTGAATCCCTGTAAATTTTGAGCCAATAAGCCCTCACCTTAGGCCACACGTTTATAAAATCATCCCTGGTAATTAACGAAAACAATTCCTTCGGCCGGTCACAGCGGGAGAGGAGAGTGATTAAACGCGCCCTAAATTTAGGGTGTGCCGGATTCTTAAGAATATCTTTCACTTCTTTAAGCGCTTTTTTATTAAGATCCCAAAAATATTTAGCAATGTTAATCTTCATTTGAGGGCCTGTCTCACGAATTCTTTGATTTCGTCTTCAAGATACATAATCATCTGCTTGGCGTCAAATTTATTGTCGTAAATATTTAAATCCAAAAGCGCGAGCTTTAGCTCCTGACGGGAAAATGTCTGATACCAGTGAACAATGCCTTTTTGTATCATATTGGATGTTTTCTTAAGAAAAGAATGTAACGGCTCAATTTTCATTGAGAGCGTATATATATCAAAGATATCCCGCCCTTCTCTTCTTCCCTGCGTAAATTGTCTTCCGATTTCATCAATTTCCGGATGCGTTCCGGTTATGGCAATTAATTTCTGAATATATATATTCTCTACGCTATATACCGGGACGCCGGAAAATCTTTTTATTACGGGCTTAGCAAAAAATACATCTTCCACAAAATCAATCTTTAGCGGCCTGTCAGAGCCCTCAAGCGGCATAGTATAAAAGCTCACTCTGGCCTTGTTTCCCGCGATAAATTCAGCTTCCCGCCTTATCTTTGATTTCGTAATCTTTTTAAATTCGGCTGTTAAGGCGTCTATTTCAGCTTGGGCATACTTCGGCGAAAAAAAATCAAGGTCAAAAGAAAATCTATGGCGCAGATAAAAAAGCTCAAGCGCCGTGCCGCCGGCCAAGGCGAAACTCCGCGGCTTCAGAGCGAATATCTTTAAAATTTCCTTCTGGGCCTGCCGTATCTTCTGATCCATTTTTCTTTATCTTGAGTAATATAGCTTATAAGCTATATCTAATATAGAATATAACCTATATTCATATAGTTGTCAAATCTTTTCATAAATTAAATTTATTACACACACAGATAAAAGATACTGCCTTTCTTAAATTGCTGGCGGTTACCTCAAAATCAGCGGTAGTGATGGAACTATAAAATCCGGTTACCGGCAGGCCGATCTTCTTGAGGCGTTGATAGAAGCGATGTCTTGGGGTTAAATGCAGGCCGTAAATCTCAACTTTCGGAAATTGGCTTAACAATAATCTTCTCAATTCTTCCAGGATAAATTCCTTGCAATGCGCCGGATTCTTTTTAT
>DOMD01000206.1 GCA_003510525.1 Candidatus Omnitrophota bacterium | reverse complement strand
TATCTCCGGCAGGACCAGGGCCGAAGAAGCAAAACTCCCCACCCGCTCCAGCTTTATATGCATCGCCCGGTCGGTAAGGTCAATACCGCCGCGTTTCTCTCCCTGGTTTTCTTCTCTATCAACCACAGTTAAAGAAGATGAAACTATGCTAATGATAGAAACTTCTTTAGAAATTTTTTCCCAAGCTTTTATCATATTTTCTGCATCACTAATCATTTTCTCAGTCTCAAAATGCCTAATACTATCCATGCTTTCATTTAATAAACTAATCATTATATTTGCTGCCTTATCAAACTCTTTCTTTTCCAAGGCATTATTTATAATAGTCTTAGCACCCTTTTTGCTCGCTTCATTTAACCGCAGCATTTTCCACTCCGCATCTATCCTTTTATTCATCTCATCTCTTACATATTTACTAATTTTTAAAAGATACTTTCCTCTGTTTTTCCACTCTTTGACTTCAGAATCAGTTTCTTTTTTATTAATACCACCGACCATTGGGAGACCAGTCAAAAAAAACCCTCCCACTACTTCATAAAATTCTTTTATAGCTTCAGCTATTGCCACCGTATCGCGGCTATTTATAATTTTAAAAATTTTTTGATACGGTTTCTCTAAATCAGGATGAGCGGTGCTTAAAGAACTGGTTTCCTTAAATCCTTCGCTAATTGCTTCGTTAATTTCTTCTATTCTCTTCCTATCTTCGTCAATGAGAATTATCGGCGAGGCGGAGCCTTTCTGCGCGTCATCATTTCGCTTTTCTACCAGCCGATTAGAACCAAGCAAAGCATAGCCCTTTGATTTCTTAATCAATTCATTAAAGAGTCTAACAATTTCGTCAGCGTCACTACTAATTTCCCAGCGCAATCCATTTGGCCAAGCGTTTATTTTTTTAATCTCGTCCTCTAACCTTTTAAGCACATCCTCCCAAGAATCGCTCGCGTTTTCTATGCTATTCATTGGGGTAAGCCCGTAATTAGTACGATAATGGTGAAAAAAAATACTCCTGTCGGAAAGAGCCTTCAAAGCCTCAGATTTTATTTCCTCCGGTGTCACCGGCGAGGCGGTGGAGGAAGAAATAGTTTTATCCCAAAACAACCTTTCCCCTTGCTTAATTTCTTCGCTATAGGCTTTCCTTAAGGAAGATTCTATTTCTAAAACTTTATCCGCGCCTTTAGGAATTATAATCGGACCTACTACTTTTGTATCAATATTATATTGAAGCGCGCCAACTACAGCTACAATCTTATTCGCCTGGTTTACCCTTACGGCAAGTCTCAAGTTTTTATCAGTAGCTTTAATTCCCCAATCAGAAAAAGATTTCCCGAAAGCTTCCAACAAAGAATGTTTCCCTTTATCCGACAATCTCCAATAATAAACATAACGCAAAGGTCTACCATACGTATCAACAACCGACAATTCTTTCCCCAGTGGCGAGGCGGAATATCCCGCCGGGAGGTCGGATTGACCACGCACCGAAAATGGAAGAGCAGATTCATTTTCTGCACCTTCTTTATGCCCTGAAAACGCCTTATATGCTTCTGCCTCTTCTTGCAGAAAACTTTCTCGTAAGTGATACGCTTGTTCTGCTGCTTTTACAATTATATCTATATCAAGAGTTTTATCAATTTCTAAAGCATAGATATCAGAATAATATGATTTTTGGTCTTCGTTTAGTTTAATATAAGGAATTTCCTTAATTTCTTTGGTGAAGAAATTTACCAATTCCTCTTTGTATGTTTTTATATTTTCTGTTATCCGGCTCTTAGTCTTTAAAAGCAGTTCTGCAAGTTCATACCATCTCTGCGCCTCATCACCTAAAGTCATAGCATTAACCCTTTGCCTTGAACTGGCAATCTCTTGAGCTGCTTCTATAAGTTCAGAAATAGTCACAGTTGATAATCGCACATCGCGGTTATCAATATTATTTTTATGATAGAATCTAATTAATTCTTCCCTGGCTTTTCTTATATCATTTGCTACATCATCAAGGGTCAGCGGCGAGGCGGAGGCAACAGGCTGAATGCCTGAAACTAATTGCGCAGTAACTGGTTTATTCGCGGTAGTAAATCCTCCCGGGATTATCGGGCTGTCTACCATGATTCCACCGCTGACATAACTGCGGATACTCTGGCCAAAGGCAGAGGCGACAGTTTCTTTGAGGTTATATTCGCCCTTGGCAAAGGATTCCTGGTATTGGCTNNTTGTATTTCATCTTAAACCATCTGGAAAGAACCAGCGAATAATAGACCTGTCTTAATTTAGCGTATCTTTGGCTGGAGTTTACCTCTTTAGTCAATTTTGGGATGATGGTTTCTCTGATAAGCCGGGTAGAGTATTGATTCAGTTCTTTTAGCCGGGGGTCGGAAAAGGTGTATTGGTCAGGCGTAGGGGCGGTTCGCGAACCGCCCCTACTACTGGTCAGATAATCTTCCTCCAGCATTACTTTTAAGGTGGCCTTGTAGATATAGGCGGAATCATCGGTCTCCCGGACAATCACCTCATTGGGCACTATCCAGGGCCGGGTGATGGTGGGGATAGTGATGTTCTCGGTGCCGAATAACTCTCCGGCTTTCTTATACAGCTTATCCCAATATTGTTTGCCTTCGGGGGTTTGGGGTGAAGTGAAGCTGGCGGTATCCTTTTTAAGCTGTAGGTCAGACTCTAA
>DOMD01000124.1 GCA_003510525.1 Candidatus Omnitrophota bacterium | reverse complement strand
AGGATTTTTGCCTTAGGGTCGAGTTTAACTATTTCCTTCACCGCCCCGATGCCGTCTAATTCTTCCATCATCGGCATAACAATATCCATTGTTACCAGATCCGGCTTCAGGGTTTTGTATTTTTCCACCCCATCCTTGGCGTTGGAGGCCTCACCGCAGACCTCATGGCCCTCAGCTATAAAAATAGTAGTAAGCACCTGGCGCATAAACAGCGCGTCATCCACAATCAATATTCTTGCCATATCTTGTTCTCCTTAATTTGTAGGTACAGAACAATGTTCTGTACCTACGTTATAGGCGCATCCGCTCACCCGGCAGGAATTAATCCCGTCGAGCGAGGCAAAATTGTTGAATACCTTTCCTTGATTGGATAGGAAAGCATATCCTTCTGGGTTAGAAAATTCTGTTTTTAGCTTACTAAGCGGATAAGCTCAATTGAATTATAGAATATAACTGCACGAGAGTCAAGTTAAATATTAGCTATGGGTTAGGAGTTTTTTCTAGCTTTTACGGTTATCCCTGATGATTTCATTTAATCTGTTTCTGCTCTGTTGGGCGCTGAGGCGATTCTTGAATAATTCAAATCCTGATCGCGCGAGCTTGTCTCTCAAGGCCGCGTTTCCTTTTAGTTCAATAATCGCTTTAGCTAAAGATTTTTCGTCTGCCATCGCGCAGAGATAGATATTTTCGGCGTGAGTAAATAGTTCTTTCGCCGCGGGGCTGTCTGCGGCAATCACCGGTTTTTTCATTGCCAGGTATTGAATAGTCTTTCCGGAAATAACCCGTTTCGCCTTTTCGTTGTTACTGAAATGTCCTCCCAGGCAGATATCGCTTTCAGCTATCCGGCAGGATAGGTTCTGATAGGAAACCCAGTCAATGAATTCCACGTTTTTTAGATTTAATTCTTTGGTTAATTTTATCATTTTTATTTTTTCTCTGCCTCCTCCCAGCAATCTGAACAGGATGTCAGTGCTGTCTTCCAGGAGTTTAGCCGCTTTTATGATGTATTCTATTCCGTGCAAGCTCCAGAATGTGCCGTGGAAAAATACTATACATTTGTCATTATTTATTTTAGTTTCCCGGGGATAAAATATGTTTTCATCCGTTCCCATATATAAAGTGTAAAATTTCCTCCTTTTTATCTTGAACAGCTTAGAGAAGAAATCCGCGTTGGAGCGGGTATCGGTAATAATTGTATCCGCTAAACGAAAAGACAATTCGTCTAAATGATAAGCGATTTTTCCGACAAACGAGCCAGGTTTAAAATCTTGACGGTCCAGGCAAAGCACATCATACGCTGAGACAAAGGCATCCAGAATTAAAGGTTTTTTAGTAAAAAACTTTATAATAAAAACTAATGGCTGGCCTAAAAATCCGGCAAAGACCAATGAATAATTTCTGAATAGCGCGCTCAAAGCCAGACGCGCGACTACTTCTATAATTCGCAGGGGATAGGAAGACTTATCCGAGGTTATTTTTATGACTTCAAAGTTATCGTGTAAAGACTTTACTATCTGATTATTCCTGGGATAGCTTTCTTTTTCGGTGCAGATAAATAATACGGTTTCCTTAGGCATGGTTATTTTCCGCAGATTCCTAAGATATCTAACGCCTCATCCGGCTTAAGTGTTATTTTGTAAACATCCGAAGGATTTTTATATCTTTCGTTAAGCGCGTCAAGCGCGTGATTTTTCTTCTGATTTTTTAGGGAACGAAACATTTTGATGAAGAAAGATACAAGGCGCGCCGGGAACGCCCTTCTTAAATTTAAGAAATCATAAGATACTATCTTTAGGTTATTTCTGATTCTCTCCTCTTCGAGTTTCTTTACTTCAGAAACAGCGTCTATGCCTAAGATAGTAACCTCTTTAAATCTTTTAGCGAGAAGTCTTTTTAGTTCAGTCGAGGTGTATTCGCGGATATGGAACACATTCCAGCTGGGCATATTTCCCGGAAGCCGGATAGCTTTATTGGGAGTGGTGATGATGAGCCGGCCGTTATTTTTTAGCACGCGATACATTTCATCGATAAAACCAATGTCATTCTTAATGTGCTCTATCGCGTGGAAAGAAACAATCACCTCAAAATAATTATCGGCAAAAGGAATAGTTTTACCGTTATAATGTTGATACGCGCAATTACCGCCGGCGTATTTTTTTGAGGCCTTCCTGATGATTTTTTTATCTATATCTATGCCTACTATTTTCTTTACCGCGGAGGATAACAATTTGGTTCCGTATCCCTCTCCGCATCCGGCATCTAAACAGCAGTCATCTTGAGATATTTTCTCTTTGCACCAGGTATATATGAATACCTCTTTTAAATAAATAAGGTATTCCTCCGGAGTTTTTATTTCTTCAGGGTATATTCTTTCGCCGCTCATAATTTTAAAATCAGAATTTTTATGCTCCGCGGCCTCGATGGCACGCCTTTTAGGGCGCGGATAAATGTATTTTTCAATGTTTCCTTAATCATAGTAATATCCAGAATTAATATGAAGGCGCGTTAGTCTTCGGTTCGCTCTAAGCGCAGTTGGGCAATTTGTTCAGAGATAAGCCCAAGCATAAAGATGATTATAGAGGTGGTAAGCAGGAGGGCGCTCATATTGGTGAAGCGGTGGGAGTTAAGAAAGGTGTAGAGATAGTAAAGCCCGCCGGCGCAAAAGCACAAGGCGCTTAAAGGCAGGAATACTCTTAAGGGAGAAAAGAAAATGGCGATTTTCAGGATAATGAGGAAGAATCGCGTTCCGTCTTTGGTTAAATTTATTTTGCTTTTTCCGGATTTTCTGGCGGAAGATGTTATGGGAATATATTTTATGGTTCTTCCGGTTTTTAAAAAAGATAAAGTCAGAGTGGTAGGATAAGAGAATGAATTCGGCAGTAAGTAAAGAAATTTTAAGGCCTCTCTCCTCTTGACTGCCCGGAATCCGCTGGTTAAGTCCTGGATTTTAAATAAGGTAACATAACCGGCAAAAAGGTTGTAGAGCCTGTTGGCTATATCCCGGGAGGTTAATTTAGAGAAATCCCGCGAGCCGATAACCATATCAAAATCTTCCATCCGGGAAAGTAATTTAGGGATGTCTTTGGGTGAGTGTTGGCCGTCGGCATCCATACATACGACTATCTCAGCCGTTGAGCGCCTTAATCCGGTCTTGACGCAGGCGCCGTTACCGATGCGGTAAGGATGCCGGATAACCTCGGCTCCGCCCCGGGCGGCAATTTCGGCGGTTTGGTCTTCTGAGGCATCGTCTATTACCGTGATTTTTCCGGATTCTCCGACGGTTTCTTTAATCGTCCGGATAAGCCCGGCAATATTTTCTTCTTCGTTATAGGCGGGGATAATTATTTCGAAGCTGTTCATATTGGTTTATTCTAACAAAAATCCAAGAAAAAACTACCTTTTTTCTTAAGCTGTTGTATAATAAAAAATATGGCTGAAGAAAAAAATCTAAAAATCGCCCTTATTACCGAAGACCAAGGCATCCAGGAGTATGTGTCTTTGATTTTAGTTGGTGAAAACTACGATGTCAAAACTTATTTCACCCAGGAAGAAGCTTTGGCCGGTTTAGGCGGCTATCTTCCGGATTTGGTCATTTCGGACTTCCAGTCCCCCCATATCAACGGCATGGATATCTGTAAGGCGTTAAGAAGAAATTATATGTTTGTCCATACCCCGCTTATATTCATCCTTGAAGAAACCGGGCCGCTGACCGTAGGAAAAGTGGTTTATTCGGGAGCGGATGATTATGTCCAAAAGTCAACCATAGAGGAGGAATTTCTATTAAGGGTAAAGTTGAATCTGCATCGGGCNNCTTAAAGAACTGCAAAAAAGAATAGATGCCAAAAGCGTAACCGCGGTGTGCTCCGTAGACCTGCTTAATTTCAAGGATTTTAACCGCCGTTACGGCTTTAAAAGAGGCGATGAGGTGATTGAATTTACCTCCGGCCTGATTACCCAGGCAATGAGCGAGCTGGGAAGCCCGACGGATTTCCTGGCCCATCCCCAGGGAGACGATTTTATCTTTATCACTTTTCCCGAGGGAGCGGAAATAATCGCTAATAAAATAATTAAAGATTTTGATGCTAATATTCTTTCTTTTTATGATGAGGAAGACAGGATCCGCGGCCACATCTTATTGAAAAGCCGCAAAGGCGAAATCTTAAAGATTCCCCTCCTGAGGGTGCATATTGGTATTGTTACCAATGAATATTACCCATTCATTAATCCTGCCCAGGTAATCCAGATTGCCGTTGAGCTAAACGATTTTGCCCAGAAAAACTTCGGCAAGAGTATGTTTGTAAAGGAAAGAAGAAAAGAGTATCCTTTTCTTAGTTAAATAAAACCAACTCAGGCGCTTTATCCTCTAAAATCTTCTCGGTTTTCTCATCCGTCTTAAATCCTAATTCCCTGGCTTTATTAAAATATTCCCGGGCTTTAAGATAGTTCGGTTCGGATATAAATAGATGAAATAGGCAGAGGTCGTAATAAGCCGGGGCAAAATCCGGGGCCAGCTCTATGGTTTTTTTAAAGTACCATTCGGCCTCGGCATCCAGAAGCTTCTGAGCGTAGACTGCTCCCGATCTGTAATAAGCTTTTGGGTCCGCGGGATTAATCTTGATGCTTTTTTTATATTCTTCTATCGCTTTTTGAGGTAAATCTTCTTTCTCAAAGGCCATTCCTAAGCCGAGATGGGCATTGATGGAGTCAGGATTGCCTTTAAGCGCGTCCAGAAAATATTCTTTGGCTTTTTTTATATCGGAAGAGTTATCAATATACCACCATCCCAGATTCGCCTTGATTTCCGGAAGCTCAGGATAAAGCTTAAGCGCGTCTTCCCAGGCTTTTCTGGCCTCTTGTTTTTTACCCATTCCGGCATAAACCATTCCCAGGGTATTCAAATAGCGCAGAGAATCATGTTTTATAAGCTCATGCCGGTATTGTGTTAATAATTCCATGGCTTTCTCGGGCTGGTTTTTAAATTTGGCGTAGTAGGCGGCTAAATTAAGAATTGAGGGATAAGCAGCGATATTTCTTTTAGAGTTTATGGCCTGCTTAAGGTATTCCTCCCCTTCCGAGTCGAATCCCTTGTTTACTAAGTATAATCCTAAGACTCCTTTGGCAATTTCGGATCCGGGGTTGGCTTTTAGTTCCGCTTTCCATAATACATATTCGTTGTTCCATTGAAAATTGCGCAGCAAGGTTAAGGTAAGGAATAACCCCAAGATGAAAATAAATAATAAACGTAACACTTCTTTCTTAGGTTCCCATTTTAAAAGGACATAACCAATAATAAAATACACGGCGAAATAGGCCAGATACGGATGATGCTCGGCGGCAACGAGATTCAATCGTCCGTAAAACTGCGGCAGGAGGCAGATAAAATACCAGGATATCGAGAGCGCGACGAGCGATAGGCGCCTCCTTAAGCCTATAGCAGTGAAAATCAGGATTATAATCAGGGCCAGAGGGATCGCGCCTAGAGGATTCTTCAGACTTAAAATTATGGGAAAATTATGGTCTACGCAGAGGTTAAAAGGATAGAAAAAGAGATAAAGATAGAAAAATGATACCGCCCCTTGAGTCAGGATATTTGAAGAATACGGCCGTATCGCCAGGGAGCTCTTGGCTTCAGCGAATAAGCCGAACACCTCATTAAATATCAGCTTTATCATAAAGATGTAGCCGAGAGTGATTAAAATAAAAGGCATAAGCCTTGAAAAAATCCCTTTTTTTTCTTTCCAGAGGTTTCTATTATAAATAAACTCATAGGCGGCAATCAATATCGGCAGGATTAGGGCGATTTCTTTGGTCATTAAGGCAAAGGCATAACTTACCAAGCTTAATATATAAAATCGCGTTTTTTTGTCTTGGAGCCAGCGGATATAGCTGTAGAATCCGGATAAAATAAAGAATCCGCACATAGTTACCGAACGGCTGGAGATGTAGGTAACGGCTTCGGTGTTTATGGGGTGCAGGCAAAAGATTAACGTAAGCCCTAAGCGCCTGCCAAAGCTTAATTCTTTTAAAAATGTCTCTAATAAGAGATAAAGCAGGACCGCGTTCAAGAAATGAAGTAAAATATTGATCAGATGATAGCCATGAGGGCTTAAGCCGGAGATAAAATAATTAGAAGCAAAGCTAAGCATTAAAAGCGGCCGCCACATCCCTTTGGCTATAGGGAAACTGGTTACTTTATTAGTGAAAAGATTAGAAAGAGTTTCCCGGTGTTTGATATAATTATTCTCAACAATAGTGTGCCTGTCGTCAAAAATAAAAGGATTAGATAAACTGTTGAAATAGGCCAAGCCCACAGCCGCGAAGATTACCATAATTGCCAGGAGGCCTCTTTGATCTTTATTCATTGCGGATTATTCCCAATAAAAAAAGGGAGAAAATTGCTTTTCTCCCTTTTTTGTCTG
>DOMD01000043.1:3302-3597 GCA_003510525.1 Candidatus Omnitrophota bacterium | reverse complement strand
GGAAGCCCAACCACGGCCTTCTGGCCAGCCGAACGCGCGGCGCGGATTTTGAAGGAATGATTTCTAAGAGAGAATTGGCCGGATTAGTTAATAGATTACAGCCGCGCATAGAAGAATATAACCGAAATCTAAAAAATAGCAGTTTGACCTTTTTTGAGGCCTATACCGCTTTAGCTTTCTTGTATTTTAAGGAAAAGAAAGTGGATTTCGCGGTTTTAGAGACCGGCTTAGGCGGAAGATTGGACGCCACTAATACCGTTGATTCGCTTGCCTGCGCCATAACCCCGATAAGCTA
>DOMD01000043.1:0-3248 GCA_003510525.1 Candidatus Omnitrophota bacterium | reverse complement strand
ACCTGTCGAAAGACCAAGCGCGGTTTTTCTATAAAAGGTATTTTTGGCCGATATGATAATTTAAAGATAAGGCTCTTGGGTGAGCATCAATTAATAAACGCGGCTACTGCCGTAGGTTTAGTTGAGGCTTTGAGGTTTTTTAAGGTTAAAATAGATTATAGCTCTATAAAAAAAGGGTTTGCTGAAGCGGTATGGCCGGGAAGATGCGAGGTGGTATCAAGAAAGCCTTTGGTGGTTTTAGACGGGGCCCAGAATTCAGCCTCCATCAAGGCTTTGAAAGAGGCGATCAAAAATAATTTTGAATATAAAAAGCTGATTTTAATATTGGGGATTTCCTCGGATAAAGACATATCCGGTATTTGTCGGCAGTTAAATGGCTGGGTGAATCAGGCGATTCTTACCAGGGCAAAGAGCTCCCGGGCGGAAAGTCCGCAGGCCTTAGCCCAGCATTTTACAACTAACATCCATTCCTGCATCTCAGGAGTGCGGGAAGCGCTCCAGCGGGCCTTGAAGATGGCCCAGGTCAAAGACTTGATTTTAGTTACCGGTTCCTTATTTGTGGTTGGCGAAGCCAGAGATTTTTTTAGCGGGAATTCAAGATAAAGCAGTCATGCCCCGCCAAAGTCGTGGCACCAATGAATATGAAGATATAGCCTGGATCACTCATATCGTGTAGCGGTGCGATTTATCGCACCTGTAAGGGGATTTTCAGTTGAAAGAGATAAACTTATTTGATACTATCGCGGCTATTGCTACGCCTTTGGGCCAAGGGGGCATTGGTATAGTGCGCTTAAGCGGAAAAGAAGCCCTGGCGATTGCCGATGAAATATTTACGGCCAAAGACGGCGTTAAGCCTTCAAGGTATAAAAGCCATACGGTGCATTACGGCTGGATCGCAAAAAATCAAAAATCAAAAATCAAAAATCAAAAATTAGAAATTATTGACGAGGTTTTGCTTACCGTGATGCGCGCTCCCAGAAGTTATACTAAAGAGGATATTGTGGAAATCAGCTGTCACGGCGGGATTGTGGTGTTAAGGGAGATTTTAGATTTAGCGCTGGTTAAGGGTGCCCGTCCGGCCCAAAGAGGAGAATTTACCAAAAGAGCATTTCTAAACGGAAGGATTGATTTGAGCCGGGCTGAGGCAGTTCTGGATATTATCAATGCTAAGACTTGCTATGCTTTAGAAAATAGCATAAAACAATTAAGAGGAGATTTATCCAAAGAAGTCCGGCAGTTAAAAGATAAACTTATTGAGGCCATTGCTTTGCTGGAGGCTAATATTGATTTCTCCGAGGAAGATATTGCCCCGGCAGAGGCACAAAAGGTTAATTCGGATATCCTTTTTATAAAGAATAAGATAGATAAGTTATTGGATTCGGCTGTCCACGGAAAAATCCTGCGCGAGGGTTTAAGCGCGGTAATCTTAGGCCGGGCCAATACCGGCAAGTCATCTTTACTTAATGCCCTGCTTAAAGAAGAACGGGTCATTGTTAGTCCGGTTGCCGGCACTACCCGGGACGCGGTTGAGGAGATTTTGGATCTTCAAGGAATTCCCTTGAAGATTGCCGATACAGCAGGTATAATAGAGCCCAAAGACCTGATTGAGCAAGAGGCCTTAAAACGCACCCGCAGATACTTTGATAAGGCGGATTTGGTTTTACTCGTCTTTGACTCCGGAGCCAGGCTTACCGCGGAAGACCGGCTTTTGATTAAAAAGGCCAAGGCCAAAACCACAATTGTGGTTTTGAACAAATCCGACCTTAGGCCAAGAATAGAAGAAGCTGAGATTAAAAGGCATTTTGATTGCTTGGTCAAGGTTTCCAGCTTAAAAAGAAAAGGCCTGAAGGAGTTAGAACAAGCGATAGTCAGGAGCGTCTGGGAAGGTAAACTAGAGGCCTCGGATGAACTGATTGTCAGTAATGTCCGGCATATCCAGGCTTTAAAGAAAGCCAAAGAAGCCCTATCCCGGGCCCAGGAGTCCTTAAGAAGTAAGCTCTCAATAGAATTTATTGCCGAGGACCTGAGGTTTTGCCGGGAAAGTTTAAGTTTGATTATTGGCGAGAGCGCGGGCGAAGATGTATTGGATAAGATTTTTAGCCAATTCTGTATAGGGAAATAATCGCAGAACCACGCAATATGGATAAAAAGAAGATAGAAAAGGCGGTCCGGGATATTTTAGAGGCAATCGGAGAAAATCCCAGGAGAAAAGACCTTTTAGATACCCCTTTACGGGTGGCCGAGATGTATGAGGAGATTTTTTCCGGCGTGCGCAAGGATCCGGCCAAAGAACTGGAGATAATTTTAGAGCAAAAACATGAAGAAATCGTTTTACTGAAAGGCATTCCTTTATACTCGGTTTGCGAGCATCATCTCTTGCCTTTCCTGGGCCGGGCCAATGTGGCGTATATTCCTAAGCAGGGCCGGGTTACCGGATTAAGCAAGATTGCCCGGGTAGTGGATATTCTGGCCAAGCGCCCCCAGGTCCAGGAGCGCCTGACTACTCAGATAGCCGAAATAATAATGGCCAAGCTTAAGCCTCTGGGGGTAATGGTAGTCATTGAGGCCGAGCATATGTGTATGTCAATGCGCGGGGTGCAGAAGCCCGGCACTCTTACCGTAACCTCGGCGGTGAGAGGTGTTTTTAAGGAAAATTTCAAGACCCGTTCCGAGGCCTTGAGCCTGATGAAATAACGGTTATGGATAAAAAAGAGGTGAAAGACTGCTGGAAGAATCCGAATTTACTCTCCAGCCTAAGACACGCCTTTAACGGCATCCGGCATATTTTAAATCACCACTATAATGCCCGGTTGATATTTTTATTTTTCATCTTCGCGATTTTGCTGGGCTTTTACCTGCGGATATCCAACTTAGAATTGTTTGTCTTGGGGGTGGCGATGATGGTGGTTTTTATCGCTGAGGTCATCAATACCATCATTGAAGATATGGTTAACCTGATTACCCGGGAATTCCATCCTCAGGTTAAAATAATCAAGGATGTTGCCGCCGGGGTGGTGCTGGTGGCGATAGCATTTTCTTTGGTTTTAGGTTACTGTGTGTTTATGAAAAGAATTATTATAGTCTGGAAAAATTCCGGCGTCCGGCCGGCGTTTCTGTCAAGTATGTAAACCAGATTTTTCATTAAAAAAATCAAACAGGAGGAAAATAAAATGATTGGTGTAGGAGGAGTTACTCATAAGCATTATCCGGAAACCAGAGGATTAAAGACATCCGGCGGACAAAGCGTT
>DOMD01000045.1:2978-4379 GCA_003510525.1 Candidatus Omnitrophota bacterium | reverse complement strand
GGTGCAGTTTTTACTGCTCCTCGGGGGTGAATTAGGTGTCCAAAATGTTCTGGAAACTGATTGGCGTGATAGCAGCCGGCTTAACCAGCTTTGCCTTTATCCCCCAGGTCTTAAAAATGTATACCACCAGGTCAGCCAAAGACATAAGCCTGGTAACTTTAATCCAGCTTTCTCTGGGGGTGAGCCTTTGGATTTTATACGGGATATATTTGAAAGATTGCATCATTATCCTGGCTAACGCCGTTACCTTGCTGACCCTCTTAAGCGCGCTATTTTTATATCACAAATACAGACGAACCGCGTGATGGACTTTCGGACAGTATTAAGATTGGTAGGAGAAGATTTTCATAAAGAAGGTGTCCGTTATGCCTTAATGGGCGGATTCGCGTTAGGGGCCCAGGGAGCGCCACGGGCGACCATAGACCTGGATTTTATCATTAATTCTGACGATGGGATAAAAGTTGATGGGATAATGAAAACGCGAGGCTACCGGTGTGTGTATAAAAGCGATGAAGTGGCCCAATATGTGTCTAAAGATAAGCTTTTTGGCGAAGTTGATTTTATCCTGGCGCATAGGAATATTTCTCGCAAAATGTTAGAACGGGCAGAGGAGAAGAAAATATTCTCAATGAAGGTGAGAGTGCTGTTACCGGAAGATATAATCGGATTAAAAATACAGGCATTAGCAAACGACAAGACAAGGGCCACTAAAGAATATTTAGATATAGAATCCCTGCTTGGATTCCACAAAAATAAATTAGATTGGGTTGTCCTTAAGGATTATTTTAAATTGTTTGATTTGGGAAAAAAGTATGAGGAATACAGGAAAAGGTTTCACGCTTAGCCGGGAAGATAAAAGAGAGCTTCTTGAAATGTCTCGCTCAAGGCGCCTACGAGAAGACTTTAGGAAGATATCAGAGAACCGCTATAATCCTTTTTTGATAAATGGGGTGATAGATTTAAATAGATTTGTCAGCTTCCTCACTGATTATAATGAGTTTATCAATCACGCCACGCGGCCTTTTCGTAAGATGATCGCTAAGGATATGAGGCTTTAAAGATAAGCCCTGCTTTTCTTAAGGGCAGGGGGTAATTTTACCNNGATGCTTCTTTGATGAAACATCTCATTTTGGGCGTCCTCCAAAAATGAATATTCAAAGGATTAAGGAGCGCTATGAGGCGGAATTACTTCTTAATTCTAATGTGGTGGGAGTGGGAATCGGCACCAAGATAATAAAGGGCGTTTCCACCCAAAGACAGTGCATTAAAATTTACGTTCAAAAAAAGATGTCCAGAAGTAAATTAAAGAAAAATGAGCTAATCCCTCAAAAACTAAACGGCATAGAGATAGACGTGGAAGAAATAGGAAGTTTAAAAGCCCAAGCGGCGTCAAAAGTTATG
>DOMD01000045.1:0-2966 GCA_003510525.1 Candidatus Omnitrophota bacterium | reverse complement strand
TATCGCACTTAAGAGGAGATTTCCAAGTGGAAAAAATCACTAATCAGGTTATTGCGCGGGCCTTAAAACTTAACGAAGACGAATTACTATCTAAAGCCAATGTAGTGGGCGTGGGTATCGGTGAAAAGATCCGAGGCGGATTCTCTCAGGGCAGATTATGCCTGAAGATTTATGTGGAAAAAAAGCTCATCGCGAAAAAGTTAACCAAGGCGGAGTTTATTCCCCAGGAAATCTCGTGTATTGAAACCGATGTGGAGGAGGCCGGTAAAATAATTGCCCAAAGTAATACCGGGCGCTTCCGTCCGGCCCCGGGCGGCGTATCCCTGGGCCATTACCAGATAACCGCGGGCACCTTGGGCTGTTTAGTCAAAGACAAAAAGAGCGGAAAAGTCCTCATCTTAAGCAATAACCACGTCCTGGCCAATTCCAATAAGGCCGAAAAAGGCGACCCTATCCTTCAGCCCGGCCCTTATGACGGCGGTAAGAAGCCCAAAGACCTGATTGGCTATTTAGAAAATTGGATTGAGATTAATTTTAAAAAAGAGGCTAATCTGGTGGATGCCGCCCTGGCCCGGCCTAAAGTTTCCGGCGATGTCCGACCCGAGATTATGTTGATCGGCTCACCCCAAGGCCTTACCAAGGCAAAGATTGGAATGCCGATTCAGAAATCCGGCCGTACCACCGGATACACCACCGGCAAGGTCAAAGACATAAGCGCCAGCGTAAAGGTTAATTACGATAACCAGACCGCCTTGTTCCGCGGCCAAATCCTCACCACCAATATGTCTCAAGGCGGCGACTCCGGCTCTTTAGTCCTGGATATGAAAGCCCGCGCCGTGGGCCTGCTCTTCGCCGGCTCCGAGCAGGTAACCATCCTGAATCCCATAAATGAAGTCTTGAGGTTGTTAGATGTTGAAATCTTATCTTAAAAAATGTTTTTACTGCGGCGGAAAAATGGAAAAGACAAAAGTTGGCTATAGTATTAATAGGAAGGATTATCATCTGTATCTTGAAGAGGTTCCTGCTTACCTTTGCGCTACCTGCAAGGAAAGGCTTTTTGATGAAGGAGAAGTGAAGGTAATTCAAAAACTTATTAAACATCTCGAATCTGATGTCCGTCAACTTCAGACGGCATGATACTTTCTTTTTGTTTTTTTGTAAATGGAGGAATTGCGCTCAAGAAGGAAGCATCAAGGTAGTCCCATTATATGTTATTTATGTTTGACAAATAACATATATATGTTATTCTAATATTATGAGCTACCCAAGGCTACTTAATTTAGATAAGATTTCAGGATCAATGTTTTTGTTTGGTCCGCGTATGACTGGGAAGACTTTTTTATTGCGTCGACTACATTCAGCCTTATTTATTGACTTGCTGGATCCCGAGATAGAACTTTCATTCTCACGTTCTCCGGTTATATTCTGGGAAAAATTGCGGGCTTTACATAAGAACAATCTGGTGATTGTGGATGAAGTCCAGCGGGTCCCGGCGCTTCTGGATTACGTGCAGAAGGGGATTGAGGAGATGGGTTTAAGATTCATCCTTTCCGGTTCTAGCGCGCGCAAGCTGCGGCGCGGCAGCGCCAACCTTTTAGGTGGAAGGGCGCTGGACTTACGGCTTTATCCTTTGACCAATGTTGAGATCGGCAAGGGCTTTGATCTGAATATGGCTTTGTCTTATGGAACATTGCCTCACGTAGTAACAACTTTCCTGGAAGGAAAAGTTGAGGATGTGCGGCGGCAATTAAAGGCNNAATGTGAGCGCGTTTCAGAGATTTTTGAGTGTGGCGGCCCAAATGAATGGGGAGACAATTGAATTCGCTTCTGTGGCCCGCGATTCCTCGGTCCCCATGAGCACAGTCAAAGAGTATTTCTCAATTCTGGAGGATACTCTTTTGGGTGACTTCCTGTGGCCGTGGGACAGGAGTGAGCGCAAGAAAGCCAGGCCAAAGTTTTATTTCTTTGATTGTGGGGTTGTCCGATCATTGCAGAATCGCCTGATTGATCCTCCCACTCCACAGGAGAAAGGCTTTCTGTTTGAAACCTTCTTCTATAACGAATTAAAGCGTCTACGGGATTACCATGAAAAACCTTATGAGCTTTCTTTTTGGCGGGATGGAAAGCATGAGATTGATATTCTGGTAACCGGTCCTCGCGGGCCGGTTATGGCCTTTGAGTGTAAAACCTCAACGGACACGATATCAGATGCCACGCGTACGGCTTTTCGTAAACGGTTTCCTAATGTGCCATTATTCGTCGCGTCTTTTAAAGATGAGCATTCGCGCAAGCTTGATAATGGCGTTGTTATCTTACCTTGGCGTCAAGCCTTGAACATCTTCCTTGATGTATAGGCCGCGACAAAAGTAGCGGCGCGATTTATCGCGCCTATGAGGATATTTATCGGATGAAAGATTTTATTGTTTCTAAACTAACCGCCTTTTTCTTAGGGAAGGCGGACCAGTTTGATATAGCGATGGTTTTCTTATATGGTTCATTCGCGGGCGGATATCCCAAGGCGGAATCGGACATTGATTTAGGGATACTTTTTGATTCGGACATAAAGGATCACTTCAAAATTCATTCGATGGTTACTGATATTTCCTATCAGTTAACGATGGAATTAAAAAAAGAAGTCAATATCGTTAATATTGACCCCGATTTTGACCATCCGATGCTGTATTACAATATAATTATTTCAGGTATTCCTTTGTATGTGAAGGATAACGACAGGTTTTTAAGCCTGAAATTAGAAGCACTTTATCAAATGGAGGATTTTCAGCTTTTTGGCGCCAAGTGGCAAAAGGATGTGGCAGGCGCCCTTTTAAAGGAGGTGCTTTGATGCCCGATTTTAAATACGCGGCATTTCGACCGTAAGCTGTGGAGATGTTTAAAGAACAGCGCCCCATCCTTAATAAAATCCTGGGCAAAATTATGGAGCGGGAGGAAAAGAAATAAGAATCCGG
>DOMD01000097.1 GCA_003510525.1 Candidatus Omnitrophota bacterium | reverse complement strand
CCGCAGGCGCTGGGAAAGGCCGCGGCAATATATTCAATATGGCCGTTGGGCGATTCTATACCCATAATCAGCATATGCTCAGCCAGCCAACTTTCGCGCCTTCCTATATAACTGGCAATCCGCAAAGACAGGCATTTTTTGCCCAAGAGCACATTCGCGCCGTAACCCGAGCCCACGCTCCAGATCGCATTATCTTCTGGAAAATGTAAAATCAGCCTTTTATTGATATCCAACTCAGCCTTGGAATGCAGGCATTTAGTGAATTCACCATCCTGGCCTAATTTTTCCAGGACAGCCGAACCCACCCTGGTCATAATCAACATATTCAAAACCACATAGATAGAATCAGTCAGTTCCACCCCTATTTTACTGAAAGCTGAACCCACCGGCCCCATGGAAAAAGGGATAACATACATTGTCCGGCCCTTCATCGCTCCCTTAAAGATTGCCTTAGCTTTCGCGTAGCCCGCGCGGGGAGACATCCAGTTATTATTCGGCCCGGCAGTCTGTTTCTTTCTGGCGCAGATAAAGGTCAAGTGCTCGGTCCGGGCCACATCATCTTTGGCACTGCGGTGATAAAAGCAGCCGGGAAGCTTTTCCTGATTAAGCTGAATAATCTCACCCGAAGATAAGGCTTCCTTTTCCAGGATTTTTTTCTGTGTTTCTGAGCCGTCTATCCAGACTATCCTTTCCGGCTTACACATTGCCGCCATTTCTTTAACCCAATTATTCAATTTTTCCATTATCTTATTCCCTGGTTTCTAAATAACGATTAGCATTAAAGGCCGCGATTGCCCCGTCCGCGCAAGCGGTTATTACCTGGGTCAGGGTTTTCTTGCGGCAATCACCGGCGGCGAAGATGCCGCTGATTGAGGCTTCCATATCTTCATTAGTTAAGATAAAACCGGTTTCATCCAGCTTTACCAAATTGCCCAGAAAAGCCGTATGCGGATGAATTCCCACAAAGACAAATATCCCGGAACAGGCGACATCGGAAACCGCGTTGCTTTTTAAATTTTTTATCCGCATGGCCTCAACTGTTTTCTCTCCTATAACCTCAAGGGGTATAGTGTTCCAGAGAATCTCCACCTTTTTATTCTCCAGAATCCTCTCCTGAAGTATCTTGCTGGCCCGTAATTCATCCCGGCGGTGGATCAAGGTAACCTTGCGGGCGAAACGGGTCAAAAATATAGCTTCCTCAACCGCCTTATCCCCGCCTCCGACCACGAAGATATCCTTATTCTTAAACAGCGGCCCGTCACAGGTCCCGCAGTAAGACACTCCTTTGGCAATCAGTTTTCCTTCGCCCGGGATAGCTAACTTTTTGGGGCAGGCCCCGGCAGAGACGATAATTGTCTTAGCCTGATATTCGACCTCATGTCCGATAACCTTAAAATATCCGGGCTGGAGATCAATCCTAACCGCCTCATCAATCTTAATCTCAACTTCTAACTCCTCCACCTGTTTCTGCATCGCCAGAATCAAGTCCACGGTGGCCACACCTCCGGCAAAACCGGGATAATTTTCAATAGTCGGAGAAAGGATAATCTGTCCGCCCAGCCCGGTCTTTTCCAAAAGCAGGGTTTTTAAACGGCTTCTTCCGGCGTAAAGTGCCGCGGTCAGGCCAGCGGGCCCGCCGCCGATAATGATTAGATCATACATATTTTCAGCTTTCGGTTCTCAGTTTTCGGCTTTCAGCTAAAGGCTGATAGCTGAATGCTGACTGCTGACAGCCTTTGTATACACTTCCCCCGCCCTATGCGAACTGCGCGCCAGCGGCGCGGAATAAACCGCTTTAAAACCCAACTCCAGGGCTTCCTGGCGATAAGACTCAAATTGTTCCGGGCTGATAAATTCCTCTACCGGAATATGCCGGTCCGAAGGAGCCAGGTATTGGCCTAAGGTCAGAATATCACAGCCGGATTCTTTTAAATCCCTGATTGCCTTAATTACCTCTTCCCGGCTCTCGCCAAATCCCAGCATTATACCAGATTTCACCAAACCAGCAAATCCCAAATTTTTAACTTTTTTCAATACCTCTAAAGAGCGCCGGTAATCCGCCTGAGGACGGGCTTCTTGATACAGGCTTTCCACAGTCTCCAGATTATGGGCGATAATATCCGGGCATGATTTCACTATCAGGGAGATCGCCTCCGGCTGATTTCTGAAATCCGGAATCAACAATTCGATTTTCTTTCCCGGGTTAATTTTTCTTATCAGATACACTGCCCGGGCGTAGTGGCTGGCCCCGCCCAAAGGCAGGTCATCCCGGGTAACCGAGGTAATCACCACATAGCTTAAATTCAGCCTGCGGACGGTCAAGGCCAAATTATAGGTTTCCGAAGGCTCCAGGGGACCAAGCCTGCCCTTATCTACGGAGCAAAAACCGCAATTACGACTGCAGTTTGAGCCCATAATCATAAAGGTTACGCTGTTGTCTTCAAAACAGCTGTTGATATTCGGGCACCTGGCGCTTAGACATACCGTATGCAATCCTGAGTTTTCAAATTCTTTCAGGCGGTTTTTGATAAAACCAATGTCCCTGGGGATTTCCTGGCGAAACCAGGAAGGAAGCTGTTTACGCATTCTTTGATTTCAACTGCTTGATTTTTTCCTTTAAGGCCACCTTCTGCCACACCGAGGCATAATCAATAATCAACTTTCCGGCAAGATGGTCAACCTCATGCTGGATAGCCCTGGACAATAAATCACCGGCTTCAAATTCAATCAGACAACTATTCTCATCTAGCGCCTGACAAGTTATCTGTCTGGCCCTTTTCACCTTAACGGTTATCCCGGGCAGGCTCAAACAACCCTCCTCAAAAGCCTCCTGCCCTTTTTTCTTTATAATTCTGGGGTTAGCTAATTTTAAAACCTTACCTTCAATACAGATCACGCACATCTGTTTATCAATACCCACCTGATTTGCCGCCAGGCCAATGCCGTTAGCCCGGCGCATCACCTGGAGCATCTCATCAAAAAGCTCCCGTTCCGCCTGGGTTACCTTTTCTACCGTCGGAGTCTGCTTCCTTAAAATCGGCTCGCCGATAATGTAAATTCTGCCTAACATACTTTATCTCTTTGACTTACTAATACGATTCTTCTCATCCACAAAGACGATCTTGGGCTTAAGCTTCCGGGCAAGCCTATCCTCTATCATCCCATAAGCCAGGATGACTAAGATATCTCCTTCACAGGCATGCCGGGCGGCCGGGCCGTTAAGGCAAACCACTCCGGAACCGCTCTTACCCTCTATAGCGTAGGTTTCTTGTCTGGTTCCATTATGCAAATTCAAAACCTCAACCTTCTCACCCGGCAGGATATCCGCGGCTGCCAGCAATTTTTTATCAATAGTAATGCTTCCCTTATATTGCAAATTAGCCTCAGTAACCTTAGCCCGGTGGATCTTTGATTTGAGCATTATGCGTAACATTTTTACTCCTTCATTTATCCGAAGTTATCATTAACCGGAAATTAAATCGGGGAATTTACTTCACCTCGTCATTGCGATGACGCCTAAGAAGATACTTTCCAGAGCTAACCCATTACGCGCGCTTTAACAATTGATATGTCTGCCGGGCAATCATCAGCTCTTCGTCTGTGGGAATAACCATAATTTTGGGTTTGATTTTTAAATTGTTAAATAAACCATCTGTAATACCCTTGACTATTCTCGGCTGATTTTCACTGATTCCGGCGGTAAAAACCACGGCATCGGTCTTTCCTAAAATTCCCAAGTAAGCGCTGATGTATTTCCTGATCCGGTAAACAAACATCTCAATCGCTAATTTACAGCGCTGATTTCCCATATCCGCGGATTGCAGTATCTTGCGCATATCATTACTTATGCCGGAAATGCCTTTAAGCCCGCTTTCCTGGTTTAAGAGCCTGTCCACATCCCCTGCCGGCATCTTTTTCTTTTCAATTAAGTAAGTAATCACTGCCGGGTCAATGTCCCCACAGCGGCTGCCCATCATCACGCCCTCTAACGGGGTAAAACCCATACTGGTGTCTATGGATTTACCGTTTTTTATCGCGGTGATACTACAGCCGTTTCCCAGATGACAGGTAATCAGATTAACCCGGGNNGGCAGGCCGTAAATAAATGCCTTAGGCGGTAAGGTTTGATGATAGGCCGTGTCAAATACCCCCACCTGCGGCACCCCTTTTAAGATATCCGAACAGGCAAGGATACCGGCTAAATTCGCCGGATTATGTAAAGGGGCCAGTCCACAGCAGGCCTTTATTTTGCGAATTACCTTCCGGTCAATAAGCGCAGGCTCTCTAAAGGCCTCGGCCCCGTGCACCAGGCGGTGGCCGACGGCCTGAACCCCGTCAACTTTTTTAAGGACAATCTCTAAACCCTGGCGATGGTCCTTTACGGACGCGCCTTTTTCGCCTATCCTTTCAATCGCCCCCTTAGCCAACAGCCTCTCATGAGGCATCTCATAAAGCTTATACTTTAGCGAAGAACTCCCGCAATTAATCACCAGGATCTTCATAATAACCATTATTATACCCGTTTTTATCTCCGGGGCAATCAAAAAATTAAACCCGCCATTCGTTGTTTATGGCGGGTTTAATCGGTAATTAGCGAAAAACGCGCGTTATTTTACACTGGCTAATCTCTCTTGCGGCAGACAATAGCTTCGGGTATCAGCCATAACCAAGGCCTCCCGTTCCTCGTTTGAGCTTTCTATGCCCTCTTCTGCCTGGAGCTGAAACACCTCCAACATAGAGAGGACAAAGTCATCGGCCTTTTCCCCGATCTTTCCCTTTAAGAGACATGCGCTGATGTATTCTTTCAGCCTTTGCGNNCCGCCAAAACTGCCCATCGGCTGGATAAGCATATTCATTTGCCGAAAGTCAATCCCGCCAACTTGCTTGGTAAGCGCCGAAGAAGCGCCAAACATGGACTCATACACTTTCTTTACCTCATCGGCAAATTCTTTAGGAGCAACTGCTTCGGCAATAATAGGTATGAACCCGGCAAGCAAGTCATAAACGCCCTGGGGTTGACCAACGAGACTGCTTTTTATAGGTTGTTTTGTAGAACCATCTACTCCGTTTTTCAAATCGGTCAATAAAAATATAGCGGTTGTAATAAATACCGCAGGCGTTAATCCAGGAATTAACTTATTACTCAAAATTTTCCCAAATTCCCACACTTCTTTTCCTAATTCCGGATAAGACCATTCCAGATTATTTAGTTTATCTTTCATTTCATCTGTAACCACCGAGGCCCCAGGCAGGGGATTGGAATATTTTTCTAT
>DOMD01000073.1 GCA_003510525.1 Candidatus Omnitrophota bacterium | reverse complement strand
TTGGCTTCAAGAGAAGAAAAGTAAATTTGTGCTGCCGGAAGGCGTCCAGATGTTGGTATTTATACCTTATTATTTCGGATTCATCAGACCGGAAGATTTTGAAGCTTGGCGGCGCAGGGATGTAGTCATTTTTATCAAGGCGCCGGATGAGATAATTGAGGAATTAAAAGGATATCGCGCGGAATTTGAAAGAAAATTACGGGAAAGAATAGATGAGGATAATGTTTTGATTGAAGGTATGAAAATAAAAAGCCTCTATTTATCCGAGGAAAGCCTTGGCAGATTGTTCCTTCTTGTTGATCAGCGAGTTCAAGAGGCCTACGATTTGCTGTATAGCTATGTCTATATACTGGCTAAAACTTACCTCTGGCGGGACTATAAAATACGAAACTCCGATGTAAAGGATCAAGTATTAGTGTCGGTTATGGATATGTTAGACCGCAAAATTAAAAAAGGTAATTTGATTCAAGAGGGAGAAGCTAAAGTTAATAAAGTTATTTTGAATGACATAAAAAGTAGAATAAAAGACGCGAAGCGTAACTATATTATAAGAAAATTTGGGGCAAGGGGTTTAAATAAGGAAAATTACCGGCCGGATATAGGCGTAAGGATAACTTCTCTTGCGCCGGTTGAAGAAGAGTACGGCGACCCGCTGGATAGCCTTCCCGCGAAAGAGGAAGATCTTGAGGATGATTATGGGGAATCTGTGTATCAACATAATGTCCTAAGGACAATTAAAAATTATTTGGCTGAAAAGTCTATGAAGCCGGATAGAGAAAGGAGCATTATTTACGCGCGCCTCGGCATTGATGAGAGAACGGGTGAATTTGGCAAATCACCATTGCCGATCAATGAGACGAGTAAGACATTCGGGGTAAGTAAATCTCGGATCTTCCAAATAACGAGTAAACTGCGTGATTATGTTCAATCGGAAAGAGTAAAAGAATCGGGCAGTCTTCCCGAGCCATCCAAAAGGCAAAAGAGAAATAAGGACAGCGGTCAATTATTTGACAGCAAAGGCGAGGCCGGCAGCCCGCTGGGGGAGGATAAGCTTAAAAAAACGGTTGCTGTCCCTATTATAATGGTCCGTGTCATTCATTCGGCCTCTCCTGTTTCCCTGTTTATCGTTGAAGGAAAGGAATATACTTATGGACAGCTTGTTGCCGGCACAATACTGGAAAGGTATTTTAGTCATATTGACTTTTTGGGTTCAGAAAAAGTATTACCGCTTATTGTGTGTGACGGTCCTTCGGGAATAGGTAAAGGCATATTAAAGCTTATGAAAGAATTTCTCGCGCGGCTACAGCTTGGTATGTGTTATTGGCCTTTAGATATGTTTTTTATTGAAAGAGACAAACGTTACAAAATTATTAATGATGTGGTGGATGGCGTGATTCAAGGTGAAGATTATGACGAGGTGGATTTTTGGGATATGACAGAAATTAAACGAGTCTTGAGCTTTATTAATGATTTCAAGAAATCAGGCAAGATGGCAGAGGAGCTTTTAATACCAAAAGCATGGGATACAATAAAGAAAGAATATCGGCCGCAAACAATAGTGTTAACAAAGAAAAGCGTAGATGTTGTTGATGGGAAATATTCACATAAAGAAGAATTACAGGCATATTACGGTGATAATCCATTTCGTATACGTTTTATTGAAGATGAAGAAACGGTAAGGAAAAAGTATTATTCAAGAGAACTTAAAGCCCGCGGCCCAGGCAAAGATTTGGAAAGGCTTATGGCAGCCTATGATAAGTTGTTTGTGCCAAGTTATAAGCGGTATGTTCATCAATTAGGCGATAGATTTCCTATTCATTTAGTAGACTTTTCTGACGATGAAGATTGCCTTCCTTCTGGCGGGTTCTCAAAGAAAAGGTTATCCCCGCCTTTTTCCGGTGAGGCAGGAAGTCCACTTGAGGAGGAGCTGGGCAAATTGCTCTCTGGCATTGTCAGCCGCATAAACCAGCCCTCGCAAACAGAATTAACCGGTTCCGTGGATAGTCTTGGTGAGTTTCTGCTGAAGCTGCCGTTAGATGTTTTTAGAGAAAACCGCTTTTATGATTGTCTTCTTCAGGCTTTAAAGGACGCGGCAAGCAAAACAGATTTAGGCGCTTTAAAGAATAATATATTAAAGCTGATTAATAACGCGGTAGCGGTAAAGATTAAACTTCTTCCCCGCGATTCAAATGAATACCAGCGCTATGCGGAAGCGCTTTTCTATCTGACTTTGCCGTATGTAAAAAAGGCGCTAAAGATAAGATATACAAGGCCTTTTGAGGATTTAATGGGAGAATTTTATCCTATTCTGTTGTCGTCTATTGCTGGTTATAACGAGCGAAAAGGGGGGAATTTTCCCGCCTATTATAGCTGTAAACTGAAAAATGACGTAAAGAAGCGAAAGTTTGATGCTTTTACTTATGTACAAGGCGCAGGGAAAGATGATGGTGGTAAAGAATCTTATTTTGAAATAGCGACCGGAGAAAAAATCACCAAAGAATACATTAGCAACGCGCGTGAAGAAGGAACGGTTTGGGCTCTTAGTAGAAAAGAAATTGATACCATACTAGACGAACTGTGGGGAAAAAACAAAGAAGGGATAAAAATTGTCCTGGCTTTAGGGGAAGAAAGAGTATCCCGTTTTGACGGCGGGCTATTAGAAGATTATTATAAACGAATAAATGAATTCCGCGGTGAGAATAGAACATTGAACTGGAAAAAGTTGACCGAAGAATTCCCGGCTTTGAAAGATTTGTATCGCGCGAAAGATTATTTTATCAGGCCGCTGTATGTTCTATTTATCCTATGGGTGGTATATAAAGACAGGGCCGCTAAAAGCCAGCGGGTGATCGCGAAAAGATCGGGCCTGTCCAGCCGGATGGTAAACATCTATATAAATAGAGATATCCGGCCTTTGTTAATGAACAAAATAATGGGGATGAGTATTGATTCGGCCAAAAAACAATTAACAGATACACGTAAGAAGAAGAGAAATGAAATACAAAGAAATAAAGATTATCTGAACGGAAAACTTGAAAATATTAATTTGCCGTTGATTCGCAGCGCGCCCGCGGGAAATATTTGTTTTCGCGGTTTAAATATATATTTGCCGGTTGCGATAACCGGAACAAACAAGAAGATAAAAGCCGCTATAAGAAGATACACGGGGAAAAAACATGGAAAACGGGTTTTTGTGATTACTGTTTACATTGCCGGTTCTAAAAAGGAAAAGCTGGGCCATTGTCTTTGTCGTAATGTCAAAGGGAAATTAATNNCTTAGAAAGAAAATAATTTTAATGCCTCCGGTTGAAGCTATGGAAGCGCGAACCTATAAAACGGGTTACTTTTACTTGAAGGGGATAGATAATGTCTTTTTAAATTTACCATGCCATAAATACAGCTTGACTATTATTGGCGCCAATGAAACATCCGTCATCGCTGAATTTGCCAGCTTAGATCGTTCAGGCCATAAGGAATGGAAGATGTTTTCCGGCAGAGGTATGGATAAAAGTGTTGCTTGCCGCTGGGGCATAGCCGCGATAGAGGAGAGAATGAACGCGCTAATATTTTATCCTAATAATAACAAACAGCAGGCGATATCTTTTACCTTAACCCCGGCCTACCGGAAGTCGCGTGAATTGGGAAAAGAAACCAGCCCACTTGAGGAAATAGACGCCTTAAGTGATGGAAGCCGGATAAATACTCAGGATTTCCTGATGACATTATTATTTTTATACGGCGAAAGAGCCATGATAATTTTACAGAAGATAATCAGGGCGCAGAAAGATGGGGGCATAAGCCAGGATAACGCGCTGATAAGGCAGTACATCTGGAGCGCTCTGCTCGCGCATTCTTTTGGTAATGAAGAGATAAGAATAGTAGAAAAGGATACTATTTCCGCCCGGCGTAAGGATATTAAGCGATTAGGACATATTCTTATCTATGGAATTATCGGGTTGTCCGAGACCCTTGCTATCAGCGGAATGAGATTTAACTTTAAGGAATACAAAGATTCGGATTATTTGTTAGAGGTGAAAGATGGATTTCCGGTAAGAATATTATTCTTTAAAGATTATTCGGTTTTTGAATTCTTTCCGGTTGTAGACAACAGGACCCAAAAGGTAATAGACGTTCATATAGGGACTATGAAAAAGAGTAAATTTATTAAATATGATGATGTTACTATATTTACCCGCCTATCCTTAAAAACAGGAATACTCGCTTTGGGAGGCGGCAGGCCGGATATCAGCGGCAATAAATATCAGAAGAGAACAAAGTGGGTTACTTGCACTAATAATAATGATGAAACAGTAAGGGTAACAGCCAAAAATGGACTTGTGCGGGGATTTTCTTCTTTAGAATCAACGCTTGAGATAAAAATGAGCCTTGTATGGCATCGACAATCTCAGAGATATACGACATCTTTTCAGTCCTTAGCCAGGGAAGAATTCGATAGTTTAAATGAAGGATATGAAATCCATGGTCTGCAGCTTAACGGAGACGGAGACGCTTATTGCGGCGGGGATAGCCGATGCATTATGCGATGCCCTGAAGCGTATAAATATCATTGGATTGATATTTTTGATATTAGGAATCCCACCGGTAAGGAAGCGCTTGCCGCGGGAGCATACGTAAAGAATGATAAAGAAGCCATAGATACCATAACACTCCCCTTAATCTATGAAACCTTAAATAACGTTTCTCCGGAATCATTTGAAAAAGGCAGTTTTTTAGATGTTTTAAGAATTCAGAAGAGTAGTATAACGAGAACGAGATTTAAGTCTTTTATTATCGCAGGCTTAAAATTGAAAGGGGATACCCTTCAAATTGGGGATTGGTTTAAAAGGTATTATGTTGATTACCCTTACGCCGAGGTAGAATTAAAAGTTATAGACAACCAGCCGCGTTTCCTATGGTTTATTAGCGATAAGGACGGGAAGCCCATCAAAAACATCAAAGGGAGTCAATTAATAATTGATATTGAGGAAGATTTGAGAGCTCAGAGAATAGTAAAAATGGTGAGAAGTGAAGATGAGCAGTTCGTTATGGCTTATGAAAAGG
>DOMD01000171.1 GCA_003510525.1 Candidatus Omnitrophota bacterium | reverse complement strand
CCTTTATGGTATTGGTGGTGGTCCGGAAAGCGTTGATCCGAGACTATCCGCGCGCCTAAATCAGAGGCCGTCTTCTTAAAGTAATCCGGGTCGGCGATACCGCTTAAAAGACAAATATTCTTATTCTCAATGATACTCCAAGCATACACCTTTCCCTGGGCGTCCGAGACACACTCCGGCTTATACGCGCATTCCACAATCAAGGCCCTGGGATTAATTTGTCCCAATTCATTTTTTATCAGGGATATATCCTTAACAGAATCTGCCTTAGAAATGACAATCACCTCCGCGCGGGCCAAAGAAGAAGGCGGCTCTCTCAATATGCCCCTGGGGATAAGCCTTCTATTGCCGAAATAATTACGGCTGTTCAGTAAAACAATATCCAAATCCCTCTTTAGCCGCCAGTGTTGAAAGCCGTCATCCAGAATCATCACCTCAGGATCAAGGGCATCCTGGGCTTCTTTGGCTGTCTTTATCCTGTCCCTTCCGGTAAATACCCTTAAGCCCTCTATTTTATTCTCTAACATCCGCGGCTCATCCAGGCTATAACCCCGGCTTAAGACAACCACCCTTTTACCTTTACGCAGTAAGGCTTCAGCCAAGAATTCAACCAAAGGAGTCTTGCCGGTCCCGCCCAGGGTAATATTACCCACGCTAATTACCTTAGCTTGAGGCCTATATCCGGGAAGTATTCCGCGTTTATAAACCCAGCAAGTCCCTTTGACCAATAACCCGTAAATAAGCGATAAAAGATAGAGCGGCGGCCTTAAAAAAAGAGCGAACAAGCCTTTTCTTTTATCCAAAGCAATCTCTAAGAAAAAATCTCTCATAAGACAACGCGCCTTACATTCAGACTGTGTCACAATGTCATCCTGAGCGCTGGCGAAGGATCTCGTCTTTTAAATTACCAACGAGATTCTTCGGTCGCCCTGCTCCCTCAGAATGACAAAATGTTAATTTTAAGAGATTGAGACACAGTCTGATTACTAATAATCAAGCGTCCAAACACAATCTTTTCTCTGCTCGTTTGATTATTGTTATTTGGTGTTTGATTATTTTTTGGTCATTGGAAATTGGTGCTTGGTTATTTTATGACTTAGCACTTCTTTTATAATTTCTAAATTTCTTTCGCTGGCCCCTTGGTTCTTCAGTAATAACTCCTTGGCCCGGCGGCCAAGTTCTAAGGCCGACTCCGGATGAAGAAATAAATCTTTTATCTTTTCTCTTAATTCCTCTTTATCTTTTACTGAGACCGCGGCGCCTGAAACAAGAAAAAGTTCAGCGATATCCCGAAAGTTAAACATATACGGCCCAAAGATAATCGGCTTGGAAAAGAGCGCCGGTTCTAAAATATTCTGCCCGCCCTTTTTTATCAGGCTGCCTCCGATGAAAACAATGTCTGAGACAGCGTAAAAATCCTTAAGCTGGCCAATGGTATCTAAGATAAAAATGGTTGATGGTATCAGTTTGGAAATAAATACAGAGTTAAAACCGTAATTCAAAGCTAATCTTTCTATCTCTGGTGCCCGTTCTGGGTGACGGGGAGCAATAAGGAGTTTTAATGCCGGGAAGTCACTTAATAGCTCCTTATAAACCCTTAAAATTATCTCTTCCTCCCCGGGATGGGTGCTCCCGGCTGTTAAAAGCTTATCCTCTTTTTTTAATCCTAATTTTCTCCTATAATCCGCGCAATCCGCGTTCTTTTTATCCGCGTCCTCCGTGTTATCAAACTTCATATTCCCGGTTAACTTAATTTTCTTCGGGTTGACTCCTAAAGCCAACAGGCGCAGGGAATCCGTCTGGGTTTGGACGCAAAAAAAGCTTATTTTGTTTAAGATACCCTGGAGCAGGAATTTAATCAGTGTATAGCTTTTAAAAGACTTATCAGATATCCGGCTATTCACGCTGATTATCGGGATAGCGCGTTTATTAAGATAGGTTATCAGGTTCGGCCAGATTTCGGTCTCGGCAATAACAAAAAGACAGGGATTAATCAAATCCACCACGGATCTAACGATAAAACTTATATCCAAAGGAAGATAAAAGACTAAATCGCCTTCAACAGCCATGGACCTGGCAATTTTATTTCCGGTCGGGGTAACCGTAGAAAGAGCAATTTTTCTGTCCGGATACTCCTTGCGCAGTTTCTCCAGAAGAATCCTTAAGGCCCGCGCCTCTCCCACGCTTACCATATGCAGCCATATCGGACGCTTTCCGGCTAAGCCATTTTGGACATCTTTCGGAAAAAATCCCAAGCGGTTTAAAAACCCCCGGTGAAATTTTCCTCTAAAAATAAAACCCGGCAAGCACAACAAGGCAAAGAGGACAAAGATAAAATCGTAAAGGATGAACATTTAATCAATTTTATTGTAGGGGCGGTTCGCGAACCGCCCCTACGCCCGCGGATGGGCTTTATCGTATACGCTTTTTAACCTGTCTGTAGTCAGATGGGTATAAATTTGAGTGGTTGAAAGGTTGGCATGTCCCAAGAGCTCCTGGACCGAGCGCAGGTCCGCGCCCCGATTGAGAAGATGGGTGGCAAAAGAATGCCGCAAGCTATGCGGCGAGATGTTTTCCCGCAAGGCCAGTCTATGCACATACTTATCCAGAATCACGCGCACTCCCCGGGCAGTTAACCTGCGGCCATTCTTATTCAAGAAAACCGCCGGCTGAGAGTTATCGCGGCGCTCTAAATACTCCCGGATAGCCCGCAGAGCCCGGTCCCCAATCGGCGTCAGGCGTTCTTTCTTGCCTTTACCCATAACCTTGGCCACCCCGCCGAAAAAATCAACATTCTCCTGATTTAACCCTATCAACTCGCTCACCCGCATACCGGTAGAATAAAAAGTTTCTAAAATCGCCCTGTCCCTAAATCCCGACAGCTCTTTAACATCCGGAGATTCCACTAACCTGGTTATTTCATCCTCAGTGAGAAAAATCGGCAGGTGTTTTTCTAATTTCGGGCTGGATATGGCCGAAGTGGGATCATTCTTTAAGAAGCCTTCGCGGTTAAGAAATCTGAAAAAACTCCTCAAAGAGGAAAGCTTTCGGGATATTGAACGGCTCTTAAGGCTTCTTTCCTTTAAGGTGCTTAAGAATTTCCTTAAAGTAAGGTAACTGACGCTTTCTATTTGGGCCTCTCCCAGGAATTTCTTAAATTCTTCCAGGTCTTTTTTATAATTCAAAATAGTATGTTCCGAGGCGTTTTTTTCAATTTCCAGATAGCGAATGTATTTTTCAATATGCCGATCTGTTTCCAAAATCATTTTTCCTGTTTCTCCTCCTGGGCCTTCTCCTCGGCGAGGGTCTTGGCGGTATAGGTGCACGCGGGATACTTGGTACAGCCATAAAATAATCCCCGGCGCGACCTGCGCTCAATCAACTCACCCCCACAACCCTCCTGAGGGCATTTTATCCCGGTGGTTATGGACTTGGCATAGCGGCAATTAGGAAAATCCGAACAGCTTAAGAATTTGCCTTTCCTTGACCACTTAACCACCATCGGCTTGCCGCAGGTAGCGCAGATTTCATCGGTAGTTACCACCTCTTTCTGGATAACCTCATTGGCGTAATCCAGCTTCCCCTTAAAGGGAACATAAAAATCATTAATTACCTTAACCCATTCCAGATTACCTTCTTCCACTTCATCCAATTCATCTTCCATCCCGGCGGTAAACTTGATATCCATTACCTCGGCAAAATATTCCACCAAAAGGTCATTAACCTTACACCCTAATTCCGTGGGATGAAGATANNGCCTCGGAAAATCTCGGCGGCGGCTTGGTAAAATGCTGGGAGGGAAGAAGCTTAACCAGCTCCAGCAATTCCTCTTTCTCTAAAGATGGCAGGGTATTCTTCTCCTCTTTTTCTTCCTGCAGTTCATAGACGGCAGTAAATCCCTTAAAGATTAGCTTTGAGCCTGAGGCCCGAAAAAGATATTTACCGGCGCGTATATCTATGCTGGTAACATTATAAATAGCCGGCTTCATCTGGCTGGCCAGAAAACGGTTATAAATCAAGGTGTATAGCTTAAACTGCTCAGGAGTCAGAGATTCCTTGACCGACTCGGGGGCGCGGGAAACCGAAGTCGGCCGGATGGCCTCGTGGGCCTCCTGGGCCTGCTTTTTGGATTTATAAAGATTGGGCGACTCGGGGAGATAATCCTGGCCGAACTTTTCCTGAATAAAACCGCGGACCTCTTTAATGGCGCCTTGGGCCACATTCACCGAATCGGTGCGCATATAGGTAATCAGACCTACCGCTCCTTCTTTTCCCAGTTCAACTCCTTCATAAAGTTGTTGAGCTATCAACATAGTGCGGGCGCTGGAAAACCTTAATTTATAAAAGGCGTCCTGCTGTAAGGTGCTGGTAATAAAAGGTGGCAGGGGATTCTTCTTTTTCTCAGCCTCACGGACCTCGGCCACCACAAACTGTTTTCCTTTTAAATCTTCAATTATCGCGCCGGCCTCGGCTTCATTTTTAATTTCCGCCTTCTTATCATCTATCTTCTCTAACTTCGCTGTAAACTTACTGTCAACTGTTAACTGTGAACTGTGAACTTTCTTAAGCTCCGCGGCAATCTCCCAATATTCCTGAGCCGTAAACTTAAGAATCTCCCTTTCCCGCTCCACAATCAGCCGAAGGGCGACTGACTGCACCCGTCCGGCGGAAAGCCCCCCGGCAATTTTACGCCAAAGAAGCGGGCTCAATAGATAACCCACCAAACGGTCCAAAACCCTTCTGGCAGTCTGGGCATTTACCTTTTGGACGTTTAAATCCGCGGGATGTTTAAANNGCCTGAGGGGTAATCTCATGAAAGACCACCCGGAAATATTTCTTATTCTGGTTTAGCTTCTCCTTGATATTCCAGGCAATCGCCTCGCCTTCCCGGTCAGGGTCAGTAGCCAGATATATTTTATCCGCCTTTTTGGCCGCGGCCTTAATCTCACTTAAGGTCTTTTTACGCTTGGCGGCCACGATAAAATGAGGCGCGAAATTGTTCTCAATATCCACCCCCATCCTGGTCTTGGGCAAGTCAACGACATGACCCATTGAGGGAATAACTTCAAAACCACTGCCTAAAATCTTGGAAATAGTCTTAGCCTTGGCCGGCGACTCCACAATTACTAATGATTTTGCCACTCTCAAGCTCCTTTATTAGTTAATAAAAGTTACGCGTTTAATCTTTTAGCGTATCACTCATGATTTCTCACTCTTTACAAACATCTTTCCGGGAAGTTGTTTAATTAAATTGTTTACTTCTAACCTCAGCAGTATACTCATTACCTTCGCGCCCGGCAAGCCGCTGTTCTCAATAATCTCATCCGCGTAACGGGCCTTTTCGCCATCCAGCAGATTGCGGACTTTATTTTCTTCTTCGCTTAAAACTTTATCCTCGCGGCGCTTAACAACTACCGTCTTTCCTGTATTAAGTTCAGGTGCCGGATAAATCAATTTATTCCTAAGCAGATTTTCTAATTCCGGCTTTAACTCCTCAATTATATCCTCAACGCTATCAACTAATTTTGCCCCCTGCTTAATCAGCCGGTTTGTGCCAAAGGAGGTCGCGGAAGTAACGCT
>DOMD01000166.1 GCA_003510525.1 Candidatus Omnitrophota bacterium | reverse complement strand
GGCGATAAAAGCGCCGTTATTTCCGGTTATCCGGGCAATCTCAGTTTTTTTGTCTTTTTCGCTAACTACGACGAATTCCCAGGGCTGTTCGTTTCTGGCGGTCGCGGCCAAGCGGCCGGCATCCACCAGCTTGATTAAATCATCCCGGGGAATTTCCTTGTCTTGAAACTCCCGGATTGACCTTCTTTTGGTAATCGCCTCATAAGTTTGCATGCTCTGAAGGAACCTTTAGCAATGAATCAAACTCGCCGTAAGGATTTCTTTCCATATTCGGATTTCGCGGATCAGCCACCCATTTTCCATCAACTATCAGGCGGTAATGATATTGGCCTTCTTTTAAAGAAACGCGCTTATGCCACCTGCCGTTGTCATTAACCATAGCCGAAGATTCATCCTGGCTCCAGTTATTGAAATCCCCGGCCAGATAAACCTCTTTGGCCTCAGGAAAATCCGCGTTAACCACTACCTCTCTTAAATTAGAGATGTGCTTTTTCACTAATTCCCGCATCTTCTTCTTTAAGGCCGGAGCGGTTGCCGCGGGAGCAATTGCTTGCTCTGAACCTTTTTCCAGGGTTATTACCTCTTTAGCCAGGCTGTAATAATCTTTAGCTCCCCGGCTATATTTGTCAAAACCTAATGCCGAGGTGCCGAAACTCTGGGATTCTTTTAGTTTCACGTTAACGTGAATAATATTAGAGAACATACTCTCACGGAATTTATTCCTCAATTCCGCCAATATCTTAAAGGCGTATTTCAGGCGGGAATCAAAGATGGTTACCAAAACCCGATAATCCACGCTGTGATTCAGGCGATCGCGGATAAGCTGTAAAATATCCAACAAACGGTTTAAACCTTCAATGGAAAAACGGCTGGGCTCAACCGGAACAATCACCTCATTAGAGGCGCAGATGGCATTTACGGTTAATATGCCTAAGTTGGGAGGACAATCAATAATAATATAATCATAGTAATCTTTTACCGCGGCTATGGTTTCCTGGAGGCGGCTTTCCCGGCTGATCTCATTGGCCAATTCCTGCTCCAAAGTAGAGAGGATTATGCTGGAGGGGGCTAAATCAAAATTCTCGGCGGCGTTTACGATTATATCCCGGAGGTTTGCTTTCTGGGGAGAAAGCTTAGAAAGACAATCATAGATAGTTACTTTTGCCTGGATATTCAGGCCTGCCGTGGCGTGCGCCTGGGGGTCAAAATCAATCAGGAGTACCTTACGTTGGTTAACTGCCAGCGAGGCCGCCAGATTTACCGCGGTAGTGGTCTTGCCGCAGCCGCCCTTTTGGTTGGCTATCGAGATTATCCTCATAAATTTATCCCTCCCTTTCTGTTTTATTATTGCTTCTTGCTAAAACCTATCGCGTCTATATAAACGCAATCCTCCTTAGCCTGGGCATTCCACTCCTCAATAATAAAAGACAAACTCTTTAAATTATTCCATTCGCTAATGGCGTGAAATTCTTCCAGATTCACTTCAAACTCTTTCCAGGCGCTCTCCAGTCCGCTCACATAACAGGTTGAAATTTCTTTAAGGCTGTTTTCTATTTCTATTCTTAAGCTTAAGGAACCCTCGTTCAGGTGGCGGGCCTCAAAGCGCAGGGCCTTAAAACCGCTTAAATCCAAGTCCCGCAAATCTATAGCGTAGGCCATGGTCTTTGGCCCCGCGGAATTAAAATAATATTTTATTTTTATAAAATCGTCCGCGGTTCTAATGCCCAGATAATAATTCTTCGCCTGGTAGGTCTTGAGCGGATACTTTAAGAAAAAATAGGCGGTCAGAAAAATTATTGACGGAACTATGAGAAAGAGCGCGTTCCTTTTCCAGGAAGTCACCTTTTTGTTTTCTCTGGTTATCGGTTGTTTATCTAAATAAACCTTAGCCAGGTAATCATACACTTCATTCTTTTCCATTTTTTATACCATAGAATAAAGCCGCTGTCAATAATTTTATGAAGCCAAAACCCAAAATGTTGTATTAGTTTTTATGGGCCTATACAGTATGTAGTTACCGATTTGTCATACCCGCCTCCGATTAAAGCATTCGAGGGCAGGCTGTGTCACAATGTCATCCCTTCACTTTGTTCAGGGCAGGCTCTGAGCGCTAGCGAAGGATCTCGTCTTTTAANNCGACGAGATTCTTCGGTCGCGGAGTTTACACTGAGCGAAGCGAATGTGCTCCCTCAGAATGACAAAATGGTCATTTTAAGGCCGGCTCAAGGTCTGGGTCAGCGGACACTGACCCCTACCCGCTGGCCTCCGCGTTATATCGGCCGATTCAAATACTCCGGCGGCTCCTGGCCGATAAACTTATAAAAATTCGACAGATGCCTGCGGTATAGATTATCAAAGTCGGCGTTGTTATCGCCATACCACCAAAACCAATCACTACCCTCACAGACATAGATCTGCTTCCAGGCCTTTTGAAGATTTTCCGCTGAGAGCCGGGAAATAAGGGCCGGATGTTCTAATTCTTTGCGTGCCAAAGAAAGATAATCCCAGGCCTTATTTTTCTGCTCCTGGCCCATCCACTTATTAAAGTTGCCGTAGATCCAGCTCCCCGCGCTTATGCGCCGGATATTATCCTGGGCCGGAAACTTATTCAGGTATTCACTTACGGTTACGGACTGAATCATTTTATCATCGCTCAAACACTTATAAAGATGGCTAAGGAAATCCCAGCCGTCATTCCTGTAATACTCCCAGGCATTTTCCCCGTCCATGGCGATAGTCACCAAGCAGTCCTCTCCTTTAAACCCTTTGGCAATAGTATGCAGATGGCCGATAAAATCCGCCACCGCCGCGTGCTCGGTCATACCGTGATAGACAAAACCAATCAAATCGGATAAATTACGGTCGCGAAAAAGAACCGCTAAGTTCCCCTGCTCTCTTTTTAAAGAATAAGGTTTATACAAAATACGCGAGGTCCGCTTTTTCTTGATTGAGCGGGTTAAAATCTCTTCATCGGTTATTATCCATTTTATTCCCGCTTCCTGTATATAAGGCAGGATATGCTCGGAAATCGCCTCCTCCGAAGGCCACATCCCTTCCGGAGGCCTTGCGAATACGTTTGTATAAAGCTCAACTGCCTGTCTGATGTGGCTGGTAAGGTCGTCAGGATAGGCAAATCTGACCTCCGGCAGGCTGGTGAAGCGATTGGCTTCCTTGGCAATATTACTATCGTATAAAAGAGGGCTGATGGGGTGATAATAGGGGGTGGTGGTAACCTCAATCTGTCCCCGGTCTTGAAATTCTTTATACACCGGCAATATCTCTTTTAAGACTTCAATCTGTTGGGTAAGGACAATCTGCTTATCCTCTTCGCTGAAATCGCGGGCCTGGGCAATCAGTTTTCTTAATTGGGGGATATTGTTTTTACAGTAAGGGTCAAACCAGGCCAGGTTAAACCAGACCATCAGGTCTAAATAATCCTGGGTAGTGAAATCTTTTTTCGCCTGTTTCTTGAGATACAGTTCGTAATAGCGGGGATATATGGAGATTATGTTCTTGAGATGGGCCGAAAAAAAATGTTCCAGGATGAAATGCTTCTCTTCCTGGCTTAATTCCCCGGCTCTTTTATAACTTAAAATTTGATAGCTGTCCTTGGCCCCCGCGGTGTAGGCCTGAATCTGCTCAATCAGGGAAGGGACAAGATTAAAGGTCTGGTGGATTTTGGGATACTTTTCCAAAATCTTGACCATATCCAGATAATCCTTAATCCCGTGCAGGCGCACCCAGGGAAGATGCATTTCGCCGCTCGCTAAGTCCTGGTAATACGGCTGGTGCATATGCCAGATGAAGGAAAGATATAACATCAGCTAAAAATAATACCTATCTATTGTAATGTTCCTAACGCTTCTTTACATTTGAT